>JAFGFW010000047.1 GCA_016930875.1 Deltaproteobacteria bacterium
CACTCGGGGCTCTCCGCCCGCCTGCGGGCCGGAGCCTATGGCGGAGAGCCCGGAGGCTGTGGCCCGCAGGCGGGCGAAGTCGGCAAGCTCAAAGCAAAAGACAGGACGACTACCGACGAACTTCCAGCTCGATCGGAACATGTTCCGATCATCGCTATGACTGCCCACGCCATGCATGGATACAGGGAAGAGTGCATTGAAGCTGGAATGGATGATTATGTTTCCAAACCGATTGAACCCAAGGCCCTGGCTGATGCCATTGAAAGACAGCTTTCTGGTTGGGCACAACAGGCTACCGAGCCGGCCTCAAGCGAAGAAACCACATTCATTGATGAGGAAGTCTTTGACAGGTCCGTGTTGCTGGGGCGATTGGGTGGTGACGAGGAGCTTTTTAACGAAGTCATCAGTGTGTTTATGAAGGATGCTCCCGTGCAGTTGGAACAGTTGAGGCAAGCCCTGAACGACAATGACGCTGAGCGGGTTCGACGGCAAGCTCACAGGATCAAGGGGGCGTTTGCAAACATCGGGGCTCAAGCGCTGAGTGATCTTGCCTTTGAGATAGAAACGGCAGGGAAAGATGCCAAACTGGATGTTGCCCTTCCCGTTGTCGGGAAACTGGAAGAGGATTTCGAGAAGCTTGGGTCGGTTTTGTCGGACTTTGATGAAGGTGTATGAAAGATCAGTTTTTTCAGCATTGGAAACTGACGCTAGTGCCCAGTGTCTTAAGACCCTTTTATGGATGGGCACTAGCTATTTGATCCGGATATTCTGGAGGTATTTGTCAAGCTACGAACCTCCTGAAGCAGGCATGAATTTTGCTTGCACTTAAGGGCAATTTTGTTGAAAAGCAATTTAACTGAAAAAAGAGAGGAGGAAGTTGTTATGTCAAGAACCACTGGTAGAGGAAAGGCAGCGTGGGCGCTTGCTTTTGCCACAATCCTCATGTGGGGATGGCCCGTGAGCCAGGCCGGATCTGAAACGGACAAAACCTATGTCGGCTCCGAGGCCTGTGGGGAGTGCCATGAAACCGAATATGAGAGCTTTAAGACCTATAGCAAGAAGGCCCACTCTTATGAGAGCATCAAGGTCATGAAAGAGGGTCTCACAGAGGCGGAGTTTGTGAAGTGCTTCGAATGTCACACCACGGGGCACAGAAAAGCGGGCGGGTTTCGCTCCGAACATGAGACGCCGGAACTCAAGGATGCAGGTTGTGAGGTATGCCATGGGCCGGGGAGTCTTCATGTAGAAAGCCAAGAACCGGATGATATCAACGGGAGCCTCACGGCAAAGGACTGTGAGACCTGCCACAATTCAGATCGGGTAGCGGCCTTTGACTACAAGCCCCTGATCTACGGCGGAGCACATTAGTCTGTTAATCACGACCTTGGCGTTTTTTCTGGTACAAAATTGTTAATACAACAACGAAAACACGAAAGTAAGAAAACACGAAATGATTTTTTGTTTTTCGTGTCTTCGTGGTAATTTTCTTTTTTCTGATTCCTGTATATATGGATTAGGAGGTAAGACGATGAAGCTGTATTCGTATTTCAAGGAACATCTGTGGGTCCAAATCCTGACTGCCTTATCAGCGGTGTTTATCCTCGTTATGGGCACAATAATCGTTCTGAATGTCAGAGGTGAGAATGGCATGATGAAGGCCCAACTGAAACAACAGGGCGAGATGCTGGCTGCGTCTGTGGAAGGGAGCACGAATGATGCCCTGGCCGTAGGAAACAATGAGGCGGTTCGACAACAGTTTAATAAACTCAAACAGAAAATACCTGATCTGGATATTTTCGTTTTTGATTTCAAACAGGCGGTTGCCTTTGCCACCAACCCGGATGCTGCGGGAAAAAGCGTGGGAAATTTCATAAAAGATGAGTATGCCGTACAGGCTGTTTCCAGGATGCTCGAAAACGGAGAGCCCCCGGCCGAGCCGTTTGAAGAATGGATCAATGGCATCCCCTATATTACTCTTTTTCGTCCTGTGCTGAACGAAGCCCGGTGTTCTCACTGCCACGGCAGCTCACGCAAGGTGTTGGGGGGGTCCCTGATCCGTGCATCTGCCAAAAAGGGATTTGATGCCATCCATGCAGCCCGAAACAGAAATATTCTCGTAGGGGCAGTGGGCTTAGGCATTATCATGGTGCTGATTTATGCGCTGTTTCATCGACTGGTAAACTCACGGATTGAGGGTCTGCTGGAGGCAACCGGTAGACTAAGCGAGGGCGATCTCACGTATCGCCGCAAGATCAAGAGAAGAGACGAACTCGCCCATATCGGCGGACGGCTCAATCATGTGTCGGAAAATCTTGGCAACATGTTCAAAGACATTCTCTCAACTACGGAGACTCTAGCTTCTTCTTCAACGGAACTATCCGGGATTTCCCAGCAGATGTCTTCCGGGGCGGAACAGACTTCGGAAAAATCAAGGACCGTGGCAACCGCGGCCGAAGAGATGAGCTCCAATATGAATTCCGTGGCTTCTGCCACTGAAGAGGCCTCAACCAACACGAGCATGGTGGCCACTGCCGCCGAGGAGATGACAGCCACCATCAACGAGATCGCCCAGAATACTGAAAAGACCCGCGCCATCACGGGAAAAGCCGTGTCTGAAGCCAAGAGCGCTTCAGAAAAGGTGGATGAACTGGGCACGGCGGCCAACGAAATAGGCAATGTCACAGAAACCATTACGGAGATATCAGAGCAGATCAATCTTCTTGCCTTAAATGCCACTATTGAGGCGGCTAGAGCCGGTGATGCCGGCAAGGGTTTTGCCGTAGTGGCCAATGAGATCAAGGAACTTGCCAAGCAGACAGCAGAAGCTACGGTGGAGATAAGGAATAAGATCGGAGGCATTCAGAGTTCCACGCAGGATACTGTTACCCAGATCGAACAGATCTCAAAAGTTGTAAACGACGTAAATGAGATGGTATCCACCATTGCCACGGCAGTTGAAGAGCAGTCCGTGACCACAAAGGAGATTGCCAACAACGTGACGCAGGCATCCCAGGGGCTTCAGGAGGTTACGGAGAACGTGGCTCAGAGTTCCACTGTGGCAGGAGAGATCGCAAGAGATATTGCCGAGGTAAACCAGGCATCCACAGAGATGTCCAACGGTAGTTCTCAGGTTAACTTGAGCGCAGAGGAATTGAGCAAGGTGACGGACCAGTTGAAGGAGATGGTGGGGAAGTTCAAAGTATAAAATCGTTTCACGATTTTATGAAACGCGGCTTCGCCGCTTTGAAACGGGTCAACCGGCAAACGGACTAAAGCTTTCTCGTTTTTGCCCGGCTTTTTCGCTCGCGCTTTGAGCGACGCCGGGGTGGTCCCTTCTTTCTTGTTGTAGGTGTCCAGCCGGTCTGTTTTTCCTCGGTGAAATCGGCCGAGGCCGGATCTAGCCGTGCAGCCATTTCTAATCTGTTTTCAAAATCGATAGAGCCTATGGTGGCTGCCCCGTGTTCGGCCGCAAAATCGGCGACCTCTTTGTCGGAAGTCGCCACCACGGCCCGTTCGCCTTCCCGGATGACCAGTCGCTTGATTACGCTATCAGCCAATTCGCCCGCTCGGGAAAAGATGATGTCGATCCCTTTGCGGCGGTTTCTCTTTTCCATCAGGTTATGGGCTTCGGCCCCATCAAAAACGACTGTGATGGGATGATGTTTGAGTTTTTTGTAGGACACAAGACGTTCTACAAGGGCGTCACGGCCGTCCTGGAGACTCTGTTGTTCAATGATGCTCAGGGTCGGAGACTGCCGGATCAGGTTGTAGCCGTCTATGACGATGTGAATGGACATGGTAATAAAATCGTTTTGCGATTTTATGATGCCTTAAGGCGGGTGACCAGACGGTCCAGGTCATCATTGCCGTAAAACTCGATTTCGAGTCTTCCCCTTTTTCCGCCACGCACAATGCGCACCTTGGTCCCAAGATGGCGGGTCAGGTCGTCTGCCATGCTCTCAAAATAAATATTTTCCGAAGCGTTAGGCCTTGACTTCGATAATTTGCCCTTGCCTGCCTTGAGTTTTTTTACCAGGGCCTCGGCAGCGCGAACGGAAAGGTTTTCCGAGACCATGCGTCGCCACGCCGTTTTCTGTTGAGCAGGAGTTTGAGCTCCCAAGAGTGCCCTTGCATGGCCCATGGACAGGGTATTATTGATAATATCGGCCTGGATCGGTTTGGGAAGACTTCGAAGCCTCAAGAAATTGGCAACCGTGGAGCGATCCTGCCCTACACGTTTTGCCACTTTTCCCTGAGTCAAGCCAAATTCCTTCATAAGGCGGTGGTATGCATCGGCCTTTTCCAACGGGTTGAGGTCTTCTCGCTGGATATTTTCCACCAGGGCCATCTCAAGCATTTCCGTTGAAGAGACGTCCTTGACAACCACCGGTACTTGCTTAAGGCCGGCCATGCGAGAAGACCGCCACCGGCGTTCCCCCACAATCAATTCATAACCAGAGGAGGCCGACCGGACAACCAGAGGCTGGATCACACCTTTTGCTTTTATGGACTCGGCCAGACTTCTCAACTCTTCCTTGGTGAAGCTTCGTCTGGGTTGATACGGATTGGGCCGTATGGCGTCAATGTCGCAGTAGAAAAAGGCTGTGGGTTCAAAATCCGAGTCTCCTACGTCAGGTATAAGGGCGTCGAGTCCGCGCCCCAGCGCATGTTTCTTAGGCATTCCGTGTCCCCTTACCATTCATTATTTCCTGCGCAAGCTCGAGATAGCTCTTAGCGCCCTGGGATGTAATATCATAAAGGAGAATAGGCTTGCCAAAACTGGGGGCCTCTCCCAACCTAACATTTCTCGGGATTCGCGTCTTAAAGACCAGGTTCTTAAGATGCTTTTCGGCTTCTTCGGCGACCTGATGGGAAAGGTTGTTGCGCTTGTCAAACATGGTCAGAAGCACCCCTTCCACGCGGAGTCCGGGATTCAAGCGCCTCTTGATACGCTTGAATGTTCGTAAAAGCTGGCTAAGGCCTTCTAAGGCATAGAACTCGCACTGAAGCGGGATCAACAGGGTATGCGCTGCAGTCAGAGCGTTTACCGTAAGCAGGTTCAGTGAAGGGGGACAATCAATCAATACGTAAGCATAGTCGTCCACAAGGGTCCCGAGAAGCTTCTTGAGGATTGTCTCGCGATTCTGCCTTGCAACCAACTCCACCTCAGCGCCAATCAGGTCAGAGCTGGCCGGAATGATCCTGAGAAAGGCAAGTTCCGTGTCCAGGATAATGTCATTTGCGGGCGCTCTTTGGATCAGGCCGTGATAGAGGGTCCTGGAGAGCCCGGCCTTGTCTATACCAATGCCTGTTGTGGCATTTCCCTGGGGATCGCAGTCCACAAGCAGGGTCTTGCGCTCGGCAACGGCCAGGGAGGCAGCAAGGTTTACGGCCGTGGTGGTTTTGCCCACCCCTCCCTTTTGATTGGCAATGCAAATAATGCGGCTCACAGCAGTGTAGTAGTCTCTTTTTTTGACAGGATGAACAGGATAATTTTTTCTGTCAATTCGTTATATTGCATATCTTTATCCTGTCTATTCTGTTAATTCTGTCAAACATTTCATGGTAGGCTTATACCCACCTTCCGGGACGTGCTCGGATTTTTTACCACAAAAGCCCCTTTTTGGAAACCCATAACGCCTTCGGGATTCAAAAAATGGACGTGAGATGGCGAAGCGTTTTAATTACTTGATTGATTGGTGGTTCATTATTATCGTAAACTGATAAAAGGTTTTGCTAATAGACTCTCATTTCGATCCCGTTATTAGCGGGGAGAAATCTTTCTGATGTAACGTGCCGAAAGCATAAGATTTCTCCCGGAGCCTGCTCTGAGCGTAATACCAATCCGCCGGAGGCGGACTCGCTTCGCTCGGAATGACACAAGCGAAGGGGTCAAAATGACAGATTTGCTTAATCCGACTTTTTGCAAATGTGTCAGAATTGGTTAACGAATCAAAAATGAGACGAAGTATGGGCGCCATAAAGACAATTTTTTTTGCAGTCCTGATCACGGGCTTTGTTGTACACCCTGTGCAGCGGGCTCACTCGGGTCTGTTTTCTCGGGCATCCATGACGACCGAAGAAGAGCGCGACCTGGGCAAGGAATTCATGTTCTATGTCAAGAGGCGCTTTCCCCTCATTAAGGATCCGTCTATCGTCAATTATATAGAGAAGCTAGGTCAACATATTGTGGCCCAGCATTCCTCTCCGCCATTTGAGTTTGATTTCTACGTGATCGACGAGGACGTTTACAATGCCTTTGCCGCTCCCGCAGGCCATGTATTCATTAACCGGGGCCTTATTGCCGCCATGGAAAGCGAAGAAGAACTGGCCGGTATTTTGGCCCACGAGATTGCCCATGTCTTGTGCCGGCACATCTCAAAACGGATAGAACAGTCCAAAAAGATCGGGTTCGTGACACTGGCAGGGGTCCTGGCGGGGATTTTCCTGGGTGGAAGCGGTGCAGCCACGGGCGCCATTACGAGCGGTTCGATTGCGGCAGGCCAGTCACTTGCACTCCAATACAGCCGGGAAGACGAGAGACAGGCCGATCAGGTCGGGCTCAAATACCTGACAAGGGCCGGATACGGTGGCGAAGGACTATTGAGGGTCTTGGAAAAAATCAGGGGGAAACAGTGGTTCGGATCCAAACAGATCCCTTCGTATTTGAACACCCATCCTGCCGTTGAGGAAAGGATGGCCTATCTTGACACCTGGATACAGACTCATCCTGAATGGAGGAAGTCGGCCAAGTGGCGGGATTCAAGGGATTTCCAAAAAGTGCGTGCTAAGTTGATCGGCCTTTATGGTGATACGGACACAGCCCGGAATATCTTTGACGCTGCTCTGAGGAATGACCGGAAGGATGCCATTGCATATTACGGCAAGGGGTTGCTCCTTGATCGGGAAGGAAAAAAGGAAGACGCAAAGCAGAGCCTCAAACGAGCTGTCCGGTTGCTTCCTCTTGATGCAGATATTCTTCGGGACCTTGGCAGGATCTATTTCCACATGGGAGACTATGGCAGCGCCCTGAAGACCCTAAGAGGGGCGCTTGCGTTTAACTCCAAGGACCCTGAGGGGCGCTTTCTCTTAGGCCGGGCACAGATGAACACGGGCGATCTTCAAGGAGCTATCGAGACCTTTCAAGCGCTGCATATGGAGACACCTGACTACCTGCCAGGGATGTATTATCTTGGGGAGGCTTATGGAAAACTGGGCAACCTGCCGGAGGCACACTACTACCTGGGCATGTATTATAAGGAAAAAGGGCTGTCAAAGAATGCGAGCTTCCATCTCAAGCGTGCCCTGAAGATGTTTGCCAAAGATCCTCAACGGCAACGGGTGATTGAAGAAGCGCTGAAGGATTTGCCCAAGCCCAAGAAATCAGAAGACAAGAGTAAGGGGACGCAAAGGGGATTTTAGACCGGAGGGTTAAGCGCCCGGTCGTAGTGGGAGAAGTGCATGGTAAAGGTACCCCGGCCTTGGGTGGCGGACCGCAGAGCCGTTGAATAGCCAAACATCCTGGACAATGGCACGGTGGCTCCTATGAGCTGCAACTCTCCCCTGGGCTTCAGGTCCTCGATTTTTCCTCCTCGGGCATTGATATCTCCTATCACCTCTCCCATGAACGCCTCTGGCACCAGGATCTCCACGGCCATTACGGGTTCTAGCAGATAGGAATTCCCCTTTTGGAGGCCTTCCTTGGAGGCCATGGATGCGGCAACCCTGTAGGCCAACTCGCTGCTGGCAGATTCTTTGTACACGGCGCCTACCAGGGCCATTTCCACATCAACAACCGGATATCCCAGGACAACCCCGCTTTCCATGGATTCTATCAAGCCTTGTTCTATTGGCGGAATGAATTCTGCCGGCAACGTTTCATCAGATATGCTGTTTACAAAGCGATTTCCCTTTCCGCGCTCGCGGGGAGAGAGCAAAATCGCCACCTGGCCGAAGTGATGGGCGCCTCCCACCTCTTTTTCAAAGGTGGCGCTCGCCTCGGCAGTCCGTTCGATGGTCTCTTTGTAGACAACCTGAGGTTTTCCCACGTTCACTTGAGTGTGGAACTCGCGCTTCAGGCGGTTCACCAGGATTTCAAGGTGAAGCTCACCCATACCCGAGATAATGGTTTGGCCTGTGTCATCATCGTACTTGACCCGGAAAGTGGGGTCTTCGGCTTCGAGCTTGGCAAGGGATTGTTCGATCTTTTCCTGGTCCCCATGGGTCTTCGGCTCCACGGCCACGGAAATCACGGGCTCGTAGGCCTCAATCGGCTCGAGGATAATCGGATTTGACGGATCGCAAAGCGTGTCGCCGGTTCCGGATGCCTTGAGCCCGATGATCCCCACAATATTTCCGGCCCGTACCTCATTGATACGCTGCCGTTTGTTTGCATGCATGGCAAGGATTCGTGCAATCTTTTCCTTTTTGTTCTTCGCAGGATTTACGACCTCGTCCCCTGCAAGGAGTCGCCCTGAATAGATACGCACGTAGCTCAGTTTGCGTCCCTCCTCCATCATTACCTTGAACACCAGAGCGACCAGGGGGGCGCGGTCAGTGGGAGGAGACTGCTTCATCTGGCCCGTGTGGGGGTCCACGCCTTCAACCGGAGGGGCGTCCAGGGGGCTTGGCAGAAAGTCAACAATCCCGTCAAGAAGGGGTTGAATACCTCTGTTCCTGAGGGCTGCGCCACAAAACACAGGGACCAGCTTCAAGCCAATGGTCGCCTTGCGAATACTTGACGCGAGTGTCTCGGTCGCCAGACGGGCATCGGCAAGATAAGCCTCCATGATCTCGTCATCAAACTCTGCCACGGTTTCCACCAGTTTCTCACGGTATTCGTCGGCAGTCTCTCTCAGGTCTTCGGGGATGTCAGAGACAGTGAAGACAGCCCCCAGGGTTTCCTTTTCCCAGATGACCTGCTTCATATTCAGAAGATCGATAACCCCTTGAAAGGAGTTTTCGCTTCCGACCGGTATTTCCATGAGGAGCGGGTTTGCGCCCAAACGGTCACGCATCATCTGAACCGTTCCAAGGAAATCAGCCCCTACCCGGTCAAGCTTGTTCACAAAAGCGATTTTTGGCACATGGTACTTGTCCGCCTGATGCCACACAGTCTCTGATTGAGGTTCCACACCGCCGACTGCGCAGAATATCCCGATTGCGCCATCCAGAACCCTGAGAGACCGCTCCACCTCAATGGTGAAATCCACGTGGCCCGGGGTGTCGATAATATGGATCTCGGCGTCTTTCCAGTGGCAGGTCGTCACCGCCGAGGTAATGGTTATTCCCCGTTCTTGCTCGTCCGGCATCCAGTCCATGACCGCCTCACCATCGTGGACCTCCCCCATCTTATATGAGCGGCCTGTGTAGTATAAAACACGCTCTGTGACGGTGGTCTTGCCTGCGTCAATATGGGCAATGATGCCGATATTGCGTATTTTTGTGATGGGAAACGGTTTTTCCATCTATTTTACCATTAGTAAGTTGGGCCGAAAAGGGAACCGGATATCTATATGACCGGCCAATGTTTTAGCCTCTCGGCCCTCTATGAGGATCTTTACGGCCTTTATCTCAGGTATATTGAGTGAGAGCGTATTTACAACAGAAAAAATTGTCAGCAATTCGGACAAGCTCCCCCCGGGATGCTTTTCACTGATCACTCTGCTAAAATCGACATAAGTAGTGCCATCATCAGTAACATGAAGGGCCAAGAGCTTTGTTTCCGCCGGAAGTGTCGGAGTCAAGGCGGCCTTTGGACCGTCAATGAGGGCGCTGACCATCACCCTGGCACGCTCAACCACGTTATCAGGCAACGCAAGGATGCGATCTTCAGCCGCAAGAGAGCTATTATCAACATCAGAAAAGTAGAGGTGAGCCTTTACCCTGGTTGGTTCCAGCCTAAACCTGCGGTGGCCTGCTTCGGAGTCTTCCTCCACTCCCGGCGCTTGTGGGGCCAGGTATCGATAGGCAACGAATCCGGCCGCGCCGATGAAAAGAGCGAGGGCCGCTATTATGGTCAATCGTCGGGTCGTCATGTCAGTGGGTGACGGAAAAGGTCAAGGGTATTTACGCATTTATCGCGTCTATGTCAAGGAGAAGGCGTTCCTACCCTCCCATCCGCTCCAGTCTTGCCACACATTCAATGTGATAGGTGTGCGGAAACATGTCGACGGGCCGGACCTCCATCACGTGATAATCTGCTTTTAGCATGGCAAGGTCTCTGGCAAGGGTGGCCGGATTGCAGGAAACATAAATGACCCTGCCTGGCGCCAGGGCGCAAACAGCCTTGACCACATCCGGGTGCATGCCTGCCCTTGGTGGGTCCACGATCATCACATCAGGCTTGTCTTCAATGTGCCTAAGTCCCGCCTTGATGTCTCCACAGATGAACCTGCAATTGTCGACCTGGTTTTTCTTGCAGTTTTTTTTGGCATCATTTACGGCGGTTTCTGAGATCTCAATGCCAATGACCTCTGAGGCTATGTCAGCAAGAAATATGGGGATGGTCCCTGTTCCACTGTAAAGATCCACTACTGTTTCCCTTCCGGTAAGGCCTGTATAATCCTTTACTATTCCATAAAGAGACTCGGCGCCGGCAGTGTTTGTTTGAAAGAAAGAATTGGCTGAAATCTCAAATTCGAACCTTCCAATTCGATCCTTTATGAAAGGCTCTCCTGCAAGGAGTATTTCGTGCTCCCCCACTGCAATTGAGGCTCGCCTTGTATTGACGTTGTGAACGATCGAAGTGATGTTCTCATGCTTTTCATAAAGGAGGTTGGCCATGGGCTGTACCCATGGGGTTTGCTCTTGCGAAGTGACGACATTAACCATCCAGGTGTCATAACTTAAGGAATGGCGGAGCATCAAGAAACGCCAAAATCCTTCATGGGATTTTAAACCGTATGGGGGTATGCCACTTTCTTTCACATAGCGTTTCACCTCTCCGAGTATCTCATTGCCCGGGCTTGGCTGGAGTAGACAGGCATCTACGTCGAAGACCTTCTGGAAGGTCCCCGGCACGTGCAGTCCAAGGGCAAAGTCCTTGGAGATCTCGGCCTTGGAGAGTTCTTCGGGCAAGAGCCACCTTCTGTCAGAAAAGGAGAACTCCATCTTATTGCGATATTCGAATTTCTTTTCAGAGGCTATGGCAGGAAGAACCCGGACCCCCCTGAGTTGACCAATGTGCTCCAGGGATTCGACCACATGTTCTTCCTTGAATAAGAGCTGCTTTTCATACTCAAGAAATTGCCAGGGACAGCCGCCACAGAAGCCGCTGTAACGACAGCTTGGCTCCACCCTGAAAGGGGACGGTGTGATCAAGTCCACAACTCGCGCCTCAGCGTGATTCTTTTTCTTCCGAAAGACCCTGGCTCGCACCACATCTCCCGGCGCTGTCCTTTCCACAAAGACGGTAAAGCCATTCACACGGGCAAGTCCACGACCCCCGTAGGTCAGTTTCTCAATCCTTAACTCCAGAATCTGTCCTCTTCTTACGGTCATTATGCGAGTGAGATAATGCCTAAAGGCATTTTTCTATTGGTTGACATTCACACGCCTATACATTATCAAAAAAAGGCCGATGTTCAAGCACAAGGATTCAGGTGCCGGAAAAAGGGATAGGAAAGATGAAACTGCATACGGTATCAACAGAAAACTCCGTTATCTTGATCATTGACCCGCAGGAAAAGCTTTTGCCCAAGGTCTTTGAGCCGGAGCGTGTCACGAACAATTGCAAGCTTTTGATTAAGTTCGCCCGCATAATGGGACTCCCATTGATACTGACCACTCAGTATGAAAAAGGGATTGGCCCCATTGTGCAAGAGATAGGAAAGGAGATCCCCGGAACATCCACGATAGACAAGGTGGAATTCGGTTGTTTCAACAACCCGGAATTCGTAAGGCACGTTGAGCAGATGGAGAAATCAAGAAACACCCTTATTGTGTCTGGAATAGAAAGCCATATCTGTGTGACCCAAACGGCCCTCGGGGCCATGGAGCGGGGTTACAACGTACATGTCGCTTCAGATGCCGTCTCGTCCAGGACTGAATGGAACTGGAAGGCAGGGCTGGACAGAATGAGGGAGGCGGGAGCCACAATCAGCTCAACGGAAATGATTATTTTTGAGATACTGAAAAGGAGTGATTCTGCCGAATTCCAGGAGATGCTGCCGGACTTGAGGCATTCGGTTACTTGATTTCTGGTGGGAGCTCGTGTAATATTTATTTATGAGACTGCACCAAAACCCTTCGTTTCGAAAAGTTGTCATTCCCTGGTACGATTCTGATGTCTTCTGCATTGTGATCTCCGTCTTCATGGCCCTTATCTTTCTTTTCAGCAAAATTGGCCTTCGCTTTGCTTTGGAACACGAAGAGTACCAGAGGCACGGTTGGGTGCCTCTGGTACTCATGGTCTTAAGCGGCATCGTCCTCGCCACAAATCTAATTCGGATATTGACTCGCATGGTGAGACGACGGGCCGAAGAAAAATGATAGTTAATTTTCCAGCACAAAGATAATCTCAAGTCTTACGCGATATTCCACCATCTTGTTGTCTTCCACCTTAATGCGCTGTTCAAGGATGCGAACGCCTGTGATCCCTCTAAGCGTTTTGCAAGCTCGCTCAAAGCCTACCTTGATAGCATCATCAAAACCGACCGGTGACCCGGCAATGACCTCAGTGACTCGTGCAACCCTTGGCATGACTCCTCACCTCCTTCCATTACTCTCTCTATCGTCAAAGACCTTCGTAATAGTTCACCCCCTTTGTCATTTCGAACGAATGCGAAAAATCTTTTCCAGCATAGCGTATAGTCAGGGCGTCATAAGATTTCTCCCTACGGTCGAAATGACAGAAAAAGGGGTAGAGGGTGAACTATTGCTATGGAACAAGTCAACACCGTCAAGCGCCTTCCGGAATCCTCTCTACATATTCTTCCGGGACATTGACTGCAGCGTACTGGCCCAGTGCCTCGATAGCCACAACCACGCGTCCGCCGCCCTTGTACCTGACAAAGGCACCTGTGACACCGGCAAAGGGCCCCTCCACGACTATGACACGATCTCCCTTTTTGAATCGAGTCCCGGTCAGGATTTCGTTGTCCCCGGCAACTATGATCTTAAGAGAATCGATAGACTGGTCAGGAACGGAGATCGGGCCGTCCTTGTTTCCTACGATGCGGACAACGCCTATGGTTTTTACTATCTCGAGGCGTTCATAGACGTTTAGATCACTTTTAACAAATACATAACCGGAAAAGATCGGAACCCGGATCGTCTTGCGCCGGTCACGGCGCTTACTCACAACAGTCATCTTGGGGAGAAAAGCTTCCAGTAATTTTCCTTCGAGACCGTCAAAGACAACCTGTTCAAAGCGGCTTCTGGTGTGAAGCACATACCACGCAGAAGCCATATCAGATGGTGCTGTCATCAGTGTTTTCTCCGAACCCTCAATCCTATTTCAGGCCTATAACCTATCCTTTTTTCATCCATGTGTCTTTTCCCTTGCCAGGTCTGTACTTACCCAGCTCGTACTTACCCAGTCCGTAGAGGCTTATCTCAAAGGAGTACTCTCGTGTGTTCATTGTGCAGTCATGGGTGTACTTGACATATAAAGACCAACACTGGGGCTCATACCTGAATCCCAGCACCGATTCTATTTCCTTGCTGTTTTTGAGATCGCGTTCGTGTTCCCAGTAGACAGAAACCGGGTCAAAGAGATTGACGAAGACCTTGGTCAGAATGCTTTTGCTGCTGTCCTGGGTATATCGGTAGTCCAGTGATGCTTCGTCCCCACGTGAATTACTGAAGGCCGCTGCTGCATCATAGCTCTTGTACTCCCCATCATAGGGTGACCAGGTGATGTTTCCCACAAAATCGAGATCCACGGATTGGAAGAGGTTTAATTCAAGCCTCCCCGAGATGTCCGAGAAGGGTCGTCTTTCGCCATCTGCTGGTGGAGGACGCCGGGCCGTCAGTATGTCATAAGTCTGGGAAAGACTGATCCTACAGAAATCATGGTAAGTGTATTTGGGTGGCAGTGATTCCTGCTCGTCGTCAGCCTCGCTTGTTTCTTCTTGGGTGTCCGCAGCCCATGCTCCCCAGGCTTTGGCTTCAAGCTCTGCCTCTCTTTCGGAGTCGGCCTTTTGGATCGTTCTTGAGGTAAAGGTGTTTGTCACCGAATAAGACAAGGAATTTGTTTCGCTTGTTGAGCTCACAAAATCCGGAAGGTCCCCCTGTTCCACATCAGGGACATAAGTATATACGACTTGAGGCCTGATGGCATGTCTTATCTTGTCGATAGTTGATCCTCTGATGTCAAACACCCTCGAGATCTCTGTGGATAGGTCCGCTTTCAAGTCGCATATCTCACGTGATCGTAACTGGTCCTCTTTTTTTGCGCTTGGAGGGTCGTATATTTCTGCCTGCCACAGCGTCTCGCGCAGACTCAAGGAGGGTTCAAAGTCAAAATACTTGAAAACACTTATTGGATAGTAGACTTTTGGGGAAACATCTACGGTGTATCCCCTGGTTCCCGTCTCACGCCAGTAATGGTTAAGGGAACTTGACAGATCAAAATAAAACGGGGAATCTAAGATTTTTTGCTTGGAACCGGAAAAACTCACCGATGGCAAGCTCTGAAGGGTGGTGTCATCGCGGTGATCTATTCGGGCGAGCACGTCGTCATACCAGAGAAGATCGGTGTTCAGGCTGAACTGGTCCCAAGTCCTGTTCAGGTTCAACTGGTTCAAGCGAACCGTGTCTGTCTCATCGTCAAGTCCCCTGCCAAATTCTTTCTCGAAATATCTGTTAGAGATCTCATAGCCTGAATAGCCCGTGTCAAACTCACGAAGATAATCCTGATCGCTCACGACGTCCACATCGAGTTTCGCCTTGAATTGAGCCGGCAGTTCCCAGTCACTTTTGGTCCTGAACCACCACCTTTTTCTGTTCAAGCGGTCCTCGCTGTCGCCCTTGAATCCCTCATAGTAATACCCCTGCGGATCTACCGGGGTCGTACCATCATCGATTTGCTCATCGTAAAGAAAATCATACATTGCCGTGCCTTTGGCGCCTGGCGACAACACGTAACGATATTCGACCCCGTGTTTTAATCCACGATGGGCCATGTAGTGCTCATAAAACGTGGCGTCACTGCTTTCACTGATGGTCCAGAAAAAGGGCTGGATGTACTCAAAGCCGTTTGTATTCGAATAGAGGACCAAGGGGACCAACAATCCGGTCTGCCGCTTTATCTTTGCGGGAAAAAGAATAAATGGCGCATACAGGACAGGGACAGATTTTGCCCACAGGGCCGCGTGTTTTACCGTGCCGTAACCTTCTATGGTGACCTTAAAGTCCCTGCCCGTGATTTGCCAGTCCGGCGAGTCGCCATCGCAAGTCGTGAGGCTGGCATGATCCTTTATGTAATAGGAATCCTTGCCCGTTTTTTGGATCTCGTCTCCCCGGACATAAAAATGGCTCTCTTCGATGAAAATGGTTCCGTCGTAAACCGTGCCCGTGCCGTTGTCCAGGTTTATCTCCATGCGGCTGCCTGTTAACCAGTCTTTGCCAGAGAAAAAGCGAACATCCCCCCAAGCCTTGGCATCTCCGGTTTGCTCATTGAAGTCCGCGGCATCTGCATGCAAGAACTGATCTCCTCTTGCAATCGTTACGAACCCCCTGGCCCTGTATGTCATGGTGATTTCATCGTAATCCAAAGAGTCAGCCTTGATATGGTACGGAAGATCAGACTCCTTGCTAATGGTGTCCATGCCTGCACGGGCCGGTGATGACAAAAGCACAGCAGCAACAAGAATACCGAAGAAAACTACCCTTTTAGACATGGGTTGTTCCTATAACACAAAACGCCATGGGGTCGTAGAGGAAAAATGGTTGAGTAGTTGAGTGCTTGAAAGTGCCGATCGACAACTCAACGACTCGACGAGTAATCATTCGTGGGGACAAAAAAAAGCCCGGCACGAGGGCCGGGCTTAGAGAATTACACGAACGGGACTAGTACCTGGAGCTTTTCAAGTGGGCTATTTTTTGCCTCCTTGCACTCTCCCGACGTTTCCGACGGCGGTATTCGCTAGGTTTCTCATAGCTTTTCTTGAGCTTAAGTCGTCGAAAAAGGCCATCATTCTGAATCTTTTTTTTCAGCACTCTCATGGCCCTCTCAAGGTCATTGTTGACGACCCTGACTTCTAAGCTGCTAAATTCCCTCAAATCTATCTCCCCTTTCTTTTCATCGCCGGGTTTGAAAACCGCCAATGTTAGTTAGTCTATTCTCCAATTGTTTGCGGTTGCCAAGGAGAAAATTTTTATATATCATAAAAATTTATATAATGAAATGAAAATGTCAAACTTAAGTCAACAGAAAAACGAGATTGTTGAGCAAGGCTTTCGACTTGCTGTTGCCGGCAAGGGTGGGGTTGGGAAAACCACCTTGGTGGCCTTGCTGGCAGAGCTTTTTGCCGGCCGTGGCTGTCGAGCCCTGGCGGCAGACGAAGACCCGCAGATGAACCTGGCTTTGAGCTTAGGGGTCTCCCTTGAAGAGGCGGAAAAAATCGTCCCCTTAAGCGCCAATAAGATCTATATCGAGGAAAAGACAGGGGCCAAGCCCGGCTCGGGATGGGGCGGTTTGCTGCGTCTAAACCCCGACGTAAGCGATGTGGTCCGACGTTTTGGGCTGCAAATAAAACCTAATCTCTCGCTCCTTGCCATGGGAACGGTCGAGCAGGCGGCAAGCGGTTGTCTGTGTTCTGAAAACATGCTGCTAAAAGCAGTCATGCGGTTCATTGTCCTGAAGCACGGTGACATTATCCTCGTGGACACACAAGCCGGCCCCGAACATTTTGGCCGTGGCTTGCTCAAAGACTTCTCCCTCCTGCTCGTGGTCGCAGAACCCACGACGGCTGCCCTTCATGTTGCCCGGAAGTCTATGACCCTTGGCCAGCAACTCTCCATTCCCGACCTAAAGCTGGTGATCAACAAGGTGCGTGGAAAAGAAGATGAAAACAAGGTGGAAACCTTTATGAAGCGCTTTGGACTGAAGCCGGTCACGTACTTTCTGCCCTACAGCGAGGATTTTCTTGCCCTGGAACCAGGCGTGGCCTCTGTGCTCAACAGGGAGGGGGAGTTCAGTAAGGCCATTCAAGGGCTTTTTGGGGACATCGAGAGGCTGTATCAGGGAAATACCAGGACTTATTGAGAAGTTACTTAAAAACGACTTAACTAGTTGAAATATCCTATAATAAATGGTGGCGGTGCAGGGATTTGAACCTTGCCAGAACATCTGTTTTGCTTTTTATTTCAATAGGTTTATTTTTTAATTTTCTCTTTTGGTTGTAATTTGGTTGTAGTGCCTTTTGGTTTTCGTCCCGCCATCCTTTCCAGATTGTCCATAAAGATCTGTCCATAATGGCGCGTTGTGCTCTCGTTCTTGTGGCCCACAAAGGCCCCCGCTTCGGCGTAGGAATACCCCAGCTCCAAGAGTTCACAGACAGCATGCCCCCTTGTAGCATTTTTCAATTGCAGATGAGGGAGACCCGCTTTCTTTTGAGCTGTCCTCCATCAGTAGTCAATCTCCCGGCGCGTGTACGGCTTGCCTGTTTTTTTATTCCAGAACACAAAGGAATGGTCTAGGCGAGGAGGAACGGACTTGATCACATCCTCCAGGTACGGCGTGAGGAATGTCGGGTGATCGCTGTCGCTTTTGGCTCGGTCAATGAGGACCTCGCCATTTTCACCATCAACGAACGTGCGACGTATCTCAATGATAGGGCTTTTCCAGTCAATGTCATGGCGTTGCAAGGCCCGTGCTTCCGACTGCCTGCATCCTGTGGCCCGCAAGAACTCAAATACGGGCCTGTCGTGGGGACTCATCTGTTCAAGCGTTTTGGAAAAGTCGTCTCCGCCCATCATGTGCGTTGATCTTCTCGGCTTCGGCCTTTCCTTTTGGGCCTTTTTGCGGAGATCCTTCATTCCCGTAAAGTGAGGAACGGCGCCCTTGAGGATTTCCTCCTCTTTGCACCATCTGAGGACCCCCTCCACATCGCTCACGATGTTGAGCCGTGTCTTTGCTTTCAATGTGGAAGGGAGTTGATCATGAAACTGTCTAAAATGAATGTTCTGGATCTGTTTCACGTCCATGCCGGAAAAGAAGGGCAGGAAATACAGTTTCCAATATCGGCGTTTGGTTTTTATGGTGGAGGGAGACATCTCGTCTCTTTTGACAATTGACAGGCACGCCTTGAAATACGTTTCCTGGAGGTTTTCAAAACTATGAGGTTTCTCCTCGATCCAGTCAAAAGGACTGAATGCCTTATCATCGATGAGCGCCCTCAGATATTCAAGATGCCTGTGTGCATGGGCCTCACTTTCAAACCTGTCTCCGTTCCTGTCGAATTTGAACTGCCAGTTTTTCTTTCGCCCCGAGCCGTCCAGGCGATCCCAGGGAATCACGACATAAAAAATTGATCTCTTTTTCCCTTGGTTGATACGAATCCACCCAAGCATGCATACCACCTCCCTTCCAGGAGGCCCTGTACCATTTTGAGTAGGACTGGTCAACGTCATGGGCGGTCCGTCACCCGTGCCGGTTTGCTATTTTCTTTAAAAATTGTCTGTAAGTGCCCATAATCAGGATCGGAAATGCTTCCCAACCGACTATCGAAAACATTTTGAAGGTATCCTGTAATGGCGTTTGATTTGCTTAGGTTTTCTTGCGATTTTAGCGAGTTACCATGGATTTTTTGGGTGTCCGAAAACGGAACAAGTTCCTTTTTCGGGCATTCCTACTTGCTCCTGCTTGTCGGCTGGTCGTTAACGGAACGAGTTCCGTTTCCGACCGCCCTAAGTACTCTCTTTTCTTAATTTAGGTGGCCCAAATCGACACAGTGCCGTTTTGGGCCACCCATGGGATTATATTTTCAACCAGACTATCGTTGGGATACCCCATTTTTTGGTGGGGCTGCTATCCGAGATCTGCCCATATGTTGGCTGAACACATCCATGCTGTCCCTGTCATAGCCCAATTCAACCTTGAGAACTCCTTTGGCTTCCCGAGTCCCGTTTGTTCTGCTCTTGACCTGCTATCCGCTCTGGGTTTCTTCTAAAAGCCTGTCCGCAAAGGAACTCTACGAAAGGCTTGAACCCCGCGGTTTGAGCGTAAGCATGCCTTACAACCTTGGAGTGTGCGATGAGGCCGCCCCTGCACTTTTGGTGAGATCATGTCTGTTTTTGCCCTTGTGATGAATGAATCTGTTCTTGTCATGGAAAACACCTCTCTGCTCATGCGAATTGAGGTGCCAAGCCCCCGATCTTAAAAGGTCAATGCGATTGATCCACTCGCTATCTGAAATAGCGTCCCGGCACTGCCTGAAGACAACGCAAACAGGATGATGCAGATCCATAATTCGCTATATGAGAACACGCCGAAACGTGAAAAAAGGAGGTCAGGACAAGCATTGCTGCTTGTCTATTTGAGTGTTGGAATTCTCTGGTTTCTGGCTACTTTGGTTGGATTTTCAATGGGTTGTCTTGTGATTGATATCTTTCTTTGTTTCGGACCTGCCTTACGAATGATTGATTCTATAAATCCAGCATGTTGCGATTTCTAAACCCGCCTGAAAGCCGTAGCCGTCAGTTTTGTGCTTCGCCGTCAAACTGACGGCCACTACATCCTGCCTGGCATCACGCATCAATACAAAAACCTCGATCGCAATTCGCATCCTGCCTCCACTTCAATCAAAACATACTTGTAGTCCATGGTTTCCCTTGGCTGCTTTCTTACACCGCGTGCGCTGGTTGGCCTCCGCAATCAGAGCAAGTTGCCGCATGAGCCGCCACCATTTCCGAAAGCTCGAAAAGTGGCCCGTTGCCACGCTGGTCGTTCTTGGGGCGGTTGCGAGGGCGATCCCGCAAGCTCCGTTGTTCCGCGCCTATTCCGGTTATGGGGCGGACCACTGCCATTCGTGTTTGTAAATGCCGGAAAACAACGATGGCATTCTCTATCTAAATAATAGGGAAATGGTGAAATCGGCGGGGCTCAGCTGTTTAGGAAAAGGCCGGAGATGCGACGGATTTGCAGAAAGGTGACCAGGATATGCAAGCGAGGTGTCCTCAAGGTAACCATGTGGTGTCCTTAACGTAACCATATAGTCACCTTTGTATGCGGATTGCCGCTCCTTGCAGTTGTTGTCGTCTTACCGCTTCGTTGCGAGCCGCTGAGCCTGGACTTTGCCCAACACCTATGTGATCCACTCTGTCTCGGTTGTGATGTGCGGGTGAAATCTATAACTTGTTAATTACGGACAGTCGCACGCGATCACGACTCATCTCTCTCTGGCGAAATTTTCCATCTCCATTTAAGATCTTGAAAATATGCCGGTTCTAGTGGCGGAGGTATAATCGGCCCATAATCAGTTTGAGCTTCGTTGTTGCCAGTCATCTCTGATGGGCTTGACAGCCCCGCCACCGGTGATACAAATAAGACAAAACCTGAAGCTGGTGATTATCCGCCAGGAACACACTGAAACGGAGGTTCCTCCTGAAATATAGAGATAAATTGTGTTCCGCAAAAGACATCCAATATCAAGATGATGCGGAATCAGGTGTTCCGTCCGATTATAGATCGAGCCTACAAGAAGAATGACACCATGCATGACGATGGGTTGAAAGATGGCCCGTGGTTTACCAAAGGGACCTACATGAACCAAATGCTTCACTGCGGTGGACGTTACAACGGATGGGTTCAACATGCTATAGAGTGCCTCCCACCGGCCGTGCTGGACCAATACAAAGACTCCCTCGTTTTCATAAGCACCGGTGAGTCCGATGGCTGTCGCGTCGCGCGGGCACTCTGTGAGAGCAGGGAGATCATCATTCTTTCAGAGCGGATCCTCCCTCGAAAAGGGATGAACGAAGCCGATCCGGCGGTCCGGTACTCCATATTCGCGGTCTTTCACGAGGTCGCCCATGCATACCTGAAGCATCGGTCACCGATGTTCGACGGGATCACTCCTGAAAAAAACGCAGCCCAAGAAACAGAAGCCGATGCTTTGGCTCTCCGGTGGTATAATGATTACGTAACTGAAAAGGGGAATCCAGACCTGCCGCAGCTCACGATAAATGAGATAGAGGGAGCAAGGGAGAAGAATCAGGCAGAAATGGAGGCACATTATGAATGCTCGAACTAACCGCTCCACCGGACGAACTCCAGTGCTGGTGAGCCTCCGGCCACGCGGTGAGTAGCGCCGGTGGGCGTTGGAGGATCCGTGACAATTCACATGGAGCGTCGAATGCTTTACATTCCTGTACTTCATATCGACACCAATCTTATCAACGCGCGGCAGAAGCTAGAGGCGGTAAACCAACTTGAACGTTGGTACGCGAATGGAGTCATACTGATCAATATGTCGGCCACAGCCCATGCAGAAGCACAAGCAGATGGCAATGAGTTCCGGACGGGAAAGGCCAATCAACAAATTTTTACCGCTACCCCGGCCATCGATGATAGCGATCCAACATTCAAGCGAGTCGAAGCTGCCTTGTTCCCTCAAGGTGCTGTGGGCGAGAATCAACGAAACGATATAAAAATTGTCTGTGAGGCGGCTAAGTACAGGGCTATCCTTGTTACTGGCGACGGTGCATCAAAGTCTCAGCCGGGAGGCATTCTTGGTAATCGCCATAAGTTGCGGGACCTTGTTCAGATCATGTCACCCGATCAAGCGGTCATCTTCGTACGTTCTAAGATTCGCGAGCGCGATGAGTTCAACGAACAGGTAGCTAGGGAGATTGGTGGTAAACTTCCGTCTTGGACGGGCAAAGATTGAAACGACGCCTAACAGGCCCATGGGCTTACAACCACGTTCGGAGCCGATGATGGAACCCGACGAAGAGAGAGTTAAGATTTACCTCGAAGGTAAGGGGCTTACGGCGGAACGCTTTTCCAAGGCGGAAACGCGCACTGGAAAGACCCCAGATTTTCGAGTATCACGAAATGGCGAATTTTTATTCTTTTGCGAGGTCAAATCAAGCCCCGAAGATCGGTGGCTTGATGAACAATTGCGTGAAGCTTCTCCTGGTGAGCTGGCCGGTGGCGCAAGGAATGATCCAATATTTAACCGGCTTACAACGGATGTTCATGAGGCTGTGAAACAGTTTGACGCAGTAAACAAAGACCAAAAATATCCAAACGTTCTTGCGCTCGTAAATCACGACGATATGTGCGGATTCAACGATCTATTGGGTATATTTACTGGAAACTTCTACGCCAATGATGGAACGGCTCACCCGATTTACAGGCAGTTCTCGCATGGCCGTATTAGAGACGAAAAGGGAAGGGTCCATCTGTTTCTTTGGCTGGATGACCACAAACCTGATCGTTTATTATTCAGTCAGACAAATGAAACCCATCATAAAAAATTGTGCACCGTGTTTGGTATTAACCAGAATGAGATCAAACAAATCGGCACCTAATAATGCCATCAACACACACAGCAAAAGGTGGCGCGACAAAGAAGGATGATGTGATGACACAGACAACAAGAACGCTCGCATTACTGTATGCGACATTGCTCCTTCTCATCGTAGCGAGTTCGGCGCATGCTCAGACTGCGCAGGAAATCGCCAAGGAGGCATTCGGCTCAACCGTTCTCCTCGTCATGGAAGATACCAGATGTTGATTTTGTTCGCTACTCCGGCACTATTCCATCGGGGCTTGCGAGGCGGGTTGCCAGTGAGGTAGACGGGAGCGTCCAAAAGTTGACCACGCCGGACCTGCCCGTCCTATCTCAGAAACCTAGCACAAAGGTGGAAATACGGATTCTTGACTTCAGTATAGTCCATTAGGTGGAAACGCCTAACAATGCGCTACTCGTGCCTGGGTAGGCCCGGGCGGCCCGACCGGGACGTTGGCGCAAAATGTGAAAAACGTATGCCGCGGCATGCGTCCCCTCACATTGGGCGTCTTTCTCCGAGTGAATGGATTTGTTTCAAAAGGAAGCCTGCCATTATTGGATTCGCTCGCTACGCCGCAGTCCGCTTTTTCTGATCCGATGGCCTGTAGTCCCGGGATTTACACGACAACCGTTGGAAAATAGAGTCGGTTTGGAAAAGCTTGAACAGGAGGCTCTGGGGGCAGGGAGCAGAACAGGTACGCCTTGGCTGAGACAAAAACCGTTGTTTGCATAAGTTTTCTGTGTTACCCTAAATACTTAGATTTATTGTTAGGAGGTTGAAGGGACATGGAACAATTAGTGGTGGAAGTTCCGGAAGGCCTTGTAAAAGAATTGGAGGCCTACAAAGGGAATCTCGGTGAAGTCCTTGCTCTGGGCCTGCGACAGATAAAAATGCAGCAGGCCCTTGTACTGTTCAGAGAGGCAGGCGTTTCCCTTTGGAAGGCAGCTCGTATAGCTGGGGTTTCCTTACGAGAGATGACCCAATACGCCGTGTCTCAGGGCCTGCGGGCCACTTGTGATGATAAAACGCTGGAAGAGGAGCTGGCGTGATCATCGTTAGCAATGCAGGTCCCCTAATAGCCATGGGCAAGCTGGGACAGCTTGGGCTTTTGTTGAAGCTGTATAAACAAATCCTTATTCCCCGTGAAGTCTACAATGAAGTGGTTGTAAATGGCATCAGGATAGGAGCCTCCGACGCCTCTGCCATTAAACGTATCGTGGATAAAGGGCGCATATTGGTGGAAGACGTCATCCTTTCGGAAGAGGAGCGCCAATCCATGAATAATATTGATGCCGGGGAGGTAGAGGTTATTGCCTTAGCAAAAGAGAAAAAAGCGAACTGGGTGCTGATTGACAATGAGCACGCCCGCAAGATAGCCCGGCTGCAAGGTTTGCCCCTCAAAGGAACAATCGGAATTCTGGTTGAAGGTTTCAGAAAGGGTTTTCTCAGCCAGGAGGAGTTCGAACTCCTTATTGCCGAGATTCAGGCCCGACCGGAGCTATGGATCAGCGACCGACTTTGCGACTACGCATTGCGAAAAGTCAAAAATGAAGCCGGAATATAACCCGCACTTCATACGTCATTCCTAAAAATGCCATCGGCAACCGCCTCGCCACTGTCTCCAATTTGGTTGTAATTTGGATCTAGTTGAAATCACGCACGAAAAAAGGGACAACCCTTGTCTCATCCGTATGGATAAAGGATTCTCCCTTAAAAGAGTTAACTTATTGTCTTTATAAGAAAAGATGGTGGCGGTGCAGGGACTCGAACCCCGGACACTGCGGATATGAGCCGCATGCTCTAACCGACTGAGCTACACCGCCAATGAGAGTATCACTGGTTCTCCTGCGCCTCTGGGATTGTCAGATCGTAGCTTATGATAGCGCTTTTTGGCTTGACTACGAGAGATGCCCCCCTGCTCATGACCACTGCGGCCACTATTTCTTCCTCGCCGTCGTTATCAAAATCCGCAATGGCAAAGTCGCTAACATAGCCATGGATCTTGCGAGCCTTCCAGTTCAAGGCCAGCCCCAACCCGTCCCATGACAAGGAGACAATCTCAGCGCTTGAGTAATTTCGAAATCGTTTAAACAGCCTCGATCCCGTACGGACATAATGAATAACACCTTGTATTTTCTTAGTCAAGGGCAACTCCACAGCAATGGTACTTGACCACTGGGGCATAGGTCTGATAGCTTTATTCTGTAACATCGGGTTCTTCCCACACAGTCCGGTGCGTTTTCAATCACTGGGGAAGAAGGCTTTTTTCCCCAGGCGATATTAATTATGCCGAGGCAGCGTGGCCAGCTATTTGTGATTAGACAAAGTTTTTGTCAAGAACAGAAAGATCCGGCCAACAATCACAAATATCTGGCCGCTACGAGAGCCTGTGCCAACAAAAACAGATATCGCCTTCCAGAAAAAGCCTTCTTCCCCAGTGATTACGGTAACCATACAGCCCGCGCTTTCTTGGGAGTCGCACAGTGTGCGGTTTTGGAGGGGACATGAGATATCCTTGCTCAGGGGTCATATTGTCTGGTGGCTTGAATAGCCGAATGGGAGGCCAGAACAAGGCCTTTCTTTCCGTGGGGCATCAGCGGATCCTGGATCGCCTTTTCAATACGTTTGACGGCCTTTTTGAAGAGGTGTTGCTGGTTACCAATGATCCGCTTCAATATCTGTCATGGGACGCGTTGATCGTGAGCGATCTTTTCCCTGTCCGCAGTTCCCTCACCGGCATCCATGCAGGTCTGTTTCATGCCTCGGCGCCTCATATTTTTGTCACGGCCTGTGATACGCCCTTTTTGTCAAGGCCGCTGATCAAGCGCCTGCTTGAAGAGATCGAGCCTAAGTGGGATGTGATCATACCGGTCACCGCGGAGGGCCGCCAACCGCTTTGCGCTATCTATTCGAAGCGCTGCATGAAGCCGATTGATGATCAACTTGAGAATCAAGACCCGAAAATCATCAGATTCTTCCCAAAGGTTAAAGTCAAGGCGGTGTCTGATGCACAGATCAGAGCCGCAGATCCAGACCTGCTTTCATTTTTTAACATCAACACTCCGGACGAGTTGGCGATAGCTGAGAAAATTTTTGCAGAAAGCATTTCAGGAGGTGATAAGCCATGAGCGGAGTCTTGGAAGAAGACCATCGTCCGTGGGGCTACTACCAGGTTCTTTCGGACGAGCCAGACCACAAGGTCAAGCGGATCGTTGTCTATCCCGGCAAACGTTTGAGCCTGCAGCGACATCAACGCCGGGCTGAACATTGGTACCTCTTGAAGGGGGAAGCCATTGTGAGACGGAACGATGAAGAAGTATATCTCGTAGCTGAGCAGTCAATTGATATTCCACGGGGCGCTGTTCACCGTGTTGGGAACCCCGGAACTGAGGATATGGCCTTTATTGAGGTCCAGACTGGTGACTATTTTGGGGAAGACGATATTGAACGGCTGGAGGATGATTTCGGAAGGGAATGAAAGCTGGTGATAGACGAGAAGAGCCGTGTGACCGCAGAGTCAGGGAGATTGCATATGGAAGAAGATGAGTTGGATCTAGTCGTCGTCATTATGGCCGGAGGGGCGGGGACAAGATTCTGGCCCTTGAGCACGGACCAACGACCGAAACAGTTTCTGAATCTTTTCGGTGGCCGCACGTTGCTGCAAAAGAGCTTTGATCGCATTTCGAATCTCGTCCCTGCTGAGCGTGTGCTGGTGTTAACGAACGCGGCCTTTGTTTCTATGATAAAGGACCAGCTTCCCGAGATTCCGGCCGAAAATATTATCGGGGAACCCATGAGGCGGGATACGGCTGCTGCTGTCGGGCTAGCTGCGGTGCTGTGTCGAAAGCGTTTTGGCAACCCGGTCATCGTCACACTGACGGCGGATCATCTGATCGAACCTGTTTCTCTATTCCAGAAGACCCTGCTTTCAGCGGCCCGCAGAGCAGCTAACGATAATGTCCTCTACACATTCGGCATTGAGCCGACCTTCCCGGCTACCGGGTACGGGTATTTGGAACGGGGCAGTCGTGTTCTTGATGATGACGGGATCGAACACTTCCAACTCCTGCGCTTTAAGGAAAAACCTGAACTGGAAACCGCCCGCGAGTATTTGAAGTCCGGCAGGTTCTATTGGAATTCCGGTATGTTTGTATGGACGGCGGATACGATCCTAAAAGAGATGGAGACGCACTTGCCAGACCATGCCAAGGCCCTGTCCCGTGTTGCCGCCTTTGATAAGACGCCTGAATGGAATGATGCCCTCAGGGCATCATTCCATTCGATTCCTCGTGTTTCCATTGATTTTGGCGTCATGGAGAAGGCGCAAAAGGTGTGTTGTGTGGCATCCGGGTTTTCGTGGGACGATGTTGGAGGCTGGTTGGCGCTGAAAAGCTATCTGCCAAAGGATGAAGCAGGAAACTGCTTTAGAGGGAAAGCTATAACGCTCGATGCAACCGATAACGTGCTCTTTTGCGAAGACCCCGAAGAAACCGTTATGCTCATCGGGGTCAAAGACCTTGTGGTCGTTAGGGCCGGAGCTGGGCTCCTCATTGTCCATAAGAACAGAACAGAGGATATTAAGAAATTGGTGGAGGCAATGTAAGGCAATGACAAATAAAAAAGCTCAAATGCTTGGCATCACGCGAATATTGAAGCTGAAAGACCAAACCTGAAAACCGCACGTCCGCATTCTCCATCGCTCATCTTTTTGTCTTTTTCGTCTTACCTTTTGCCTTTGAGCTTTGGGTTTTGAGCTTTGAGCTTGCCTCCATCGCCTTTTTCGCCTCCTTTTCAGCCTTTTCTTTATAGGCTTTGAGCACATCATCCTTCATCTTGACCTTGTCTGCCCCAAAGATGGCACTTTGGAGCCAGTCAAAACCAAACTTGAGCAAGGCGGCCTCATCGGTTTTAATCTTTTCCAGGACATCCTTTTCAACATCGTATTTGTCCAGGAAAGTGCTCTCAAATATGAGACGTTTGAGCTTGTCTACATTGGAGCTCATCATGAAGAAGATGCTCCGGCTTTGTTCGCTGAGTTCCATCTGAAACGCGAAGGATTTTTTTCTCAACATGAACTCCATCCAGCCCTTGTTGATCTCGTCGTATAGTTCTACGCCCTGGTCTTTGCGCCATTCGCTTACGGTCCACTCCTTATCCGCTTGATGGCCAAGACAATGGGATTCCCTGACCATGAAATAGAAATCTTCCCCGGTGGGCTGGATTTCTTGTTCCCTGAACGCAGCCATGCCCAGAGGATAGTAGCGGCACGTTACAGGGCGGTCTTCATATATGGTGCACCCCTGTGGCGTGAGAAAGGGGCAGCTTTTTTTGTCGTCGTCGAGCATTTTCAGTGTGACCACTGGAAGCTGAGTTCTCGATAGCATCTCCGGCTTTGTGTATATGGCCAGGAACTGATCACAGGTGAGTCCAAGTCTGTTTTTCATCCGCACGATGTCGTACGGTGTCAGGATCAAATTGAGGTCACTGCAACAATGGGTATAACATTCCTTACCCTTGTGGCAGGCGAAATTGAATTTGGTGTCTGGTTTGTATTTCCGTGGCTCAATCCCGTCTTGATATGTTTCACCAGGGTTTTTCATATAGCATCCTTTCTTGCCTGCAAAAGGCTGGGCACAAGATGAGTTTTCAGGGCTATATCATCTGCCCACAACTATTACCACGTGAAGTCGTGGTGTCAATCCTTACCCTGCACCTTTTCGCTTGAGGCAAGATGCGAGTATTCCTGAAATTCCTGCAATACTCAATAGATACAGGAACCCCGGTGTTTTTTGGAAACAAGTTGACTTTTGAAAGCAGAGTATTATGTTAAACATACAAGAATTTGTTTTTTCAAGTGGCGAAGCCGCGTTCTATGAAATCGCGCAAGCGATTTTTTGATAGGAGGTCAAACATGGCAATTCTTACACGAGAAGACGTGTACAACAAGATGGTCAGTCAAAAGAAACCCGTGTGCCCGCATTGCGGCCAGGAGATGGTCATATGGGAATGCCCGCCAGTGAACTTTTCAGACGGCTTGGGTTGGGGCACGCCCTATCTTTACGTGTGTTTCAATGATAATTGCCCCCCCTTTGTTCAAGGCTGGAAGGATATCATGGACAACTATGCAACGGCGGCTTCTTACCGATGTATATGCGATCCCATGTCAGGAGTAATAAATTCCATGGTGGTTTACAGCCGCGAAGGAGCCTCAGGAGGTATTATTGATGAAGAGGTCAGGGCGAGAGAAGAGGCGCTGAAAGTTGCGAAGAAAAAGGGGCTGGAGGATCTTGACGCCTTGTTTGAGGCTCGGGATGCCAATTCCATACTCAAGGTACTCCTAGCTGATGACACCCTGCCACCGGTCGGGTTTAAGGCGGCTGAAATGATAGGGGAAATTGGGGAACTGGATGTCATTGAGCCTGTCCGGAACCATGTCTTTAAGAATCAACCAGTAAAAGAAAAGGTTGAGGCCAGCATTGAGATGATCCACCAACGAAACTACACCAAGGAATGTCCCTTCTGTGCCGAGATCATCAAGGCACGAGCCATTGTGTGCAAACACTGTGGCAAGGATTTGCCTGAAGTCAAAACCGCATAGCGCAGGGAGTGTTATGCGCTATGCGCTTCAGTTTCCTTTGGACATTGATGTTCATCTCATCGTAGGAGCGGAAGATGATCTTTTCTCGCTCCAGCCTTTTTTCAGGAAAAGGCTGGAGATCTATCTCCTTCATCCGTTGCATGCTTTGATCTTTGGAAGGAATGGCCTCCAGGCCATGCGCTAGTAGCTCTCCGGTGACTGTGTCGAGCAATTCCGCCTCCTTTCCGTCCGTGACCACGGAAAATGGGATCTGATACACATCCAGCAACCTGGCCGCGGCCAGCGTTTCTCTTTGCCTTGATCCCAAGGAACCCGGCACGCATTTGATGACCATGAACCTTTTCTCCTGAAGACGGACAACAAGATCCACGCTGGAACGGACCTCCTCATCGCCAATAGTGAACCTCAGCTCAGCGTCCACCTCAATGTGATCTTTACCGTACCCTTTTGTCTCTACCAGGAAACGCTCCACCTGCTGTCGTATTTCTTCTGCCCCGATATTCGGGACTTCCTTTCCTGTGACAAAATCAATAAGCACATCGTAAGGTTTGGACTTTTGCAGCATTGTGAACTCCTTGTTGGTTGAATAGGCGAGTAGTCGAATGGTTGAGTAGTACTGAACCATTTGACCACTTAACCACTCAACGACTTGTGGCAGCTACTGGTTTGATCTCTTCCTTCAACAGACAGCAGGCAATCTTATACCTAGGCTTCCCCTGTTTGTCATAGTTCAGGTTGCCGGGCTGAATGAGCCTGTTCATGACGCAACCTTCCGGAATAGACAGCTGAAACAGATTTGTTTCATTTATGGGAGGCCTTGGAGAGAGCTTGTTTTTTTCAAAGACATAGGAATGGAGCGGGAAATCTTCGCACAGGGGACACTGATATACCCTGCCGTTGGGAAATATGAAAAAGTTTTCGGCTACCAGCGCCGCGCATTCAAAGCATTCTGACTTTTCCAGAAATACCTTGGGATAGGTGACGTGTATGCCGAGACGAGCAGCATCTGCCGCCACCGCGGGTACGACATCGACCCATTGTTCTCGTGTGAGTTGAAGGCTATGTTCTTTGTCCTGTGCTGATTTTCCTCGAATCCCAACGACCTGTATGAAGAATCTGTCAATGCCGAGCGTTCTTAGCAGGCTTGGCATGTTTTTTACATCACGGATGTTCAATTGGTTTACCGTATAGATAACGCTAACCTTGAAATTTTTTGTAAGAGCCTCTCTCATGCCGGCAAGACACTTGTCGTAACTCCCTTTGCCGCGAATGAGGGCGTTGACCTCCTCACACGAACCGTCCAGCCCTACGCTGAAATAGTCGAGTTCTTCCGGGGTCACCTTGTCCAAGATTCGGTTAAAAAAGAACCCGTTCGTGTCCACGGTGATTGAGGCATATCCCATCTTTCTCGCCGCCTTGATACAAAGGTCAAGGTCAGGGTGCAGGGTCGGTTCGCCGCCTATCAAAATGAGGTTGGAGGCCTTTTCCTCACGCAGCAAGGCCTTTAGCCACTTTTCTATGGTTTCGACAGGCAGTGTTTGTCTGCCATGCTGCTCAGGGTTAATGTAGCAGTGCCTGCACCTGAGGTTACAGCGGGTTAGTATATGGAAGAATATGTTTCTTGCGTTTTTCTGAAAGGAGACGGTTTTTTCCACGGAAACTCCCAAAGCCCTTGTGTGCCGGATTCTTGTGGGTTATTATCACCAAGGGATAAAACAAGCAATGAAATACATAGAAAGTATACACAAGGATGACTTGCTTGCAAAAAGGCTTCGTGATGGGGAAACATTCTCATTTCGCTGTCACGAAGGCCTGGCATGTTTTACGCAATGCTGCCGGAACTTAAATTTGTTCTTGTATCCTTATGATGTGTTGCGCCTTAAGAACCGACTCAACATGTCTTCTGATCAGTTTCTGGATAAATATGTAGATGTAGTGTTGCGAGAATCAAATTACTTTCCGGACGTATTGCTCCGCATGGCCGAAAATGATCAGAAGACATGCCCTTTTTTGGCGGAAGCCGGGTGCATGGTTTATCCGGATCGACCTGACACGTGTCGCACTTTTCCTCTTGAACAGGGCATTATGTTTCAAGGGCCAAAAGGCAAGGCCAGTGATGTGTACTTTTTCAAACCACCGGATTTTTGTCTTGGACAGTATGAACCACAAGAGTGGACAGTAGAAAGCTGGGCAGAAGACCAGGGGGCGGGCATTTATCATAAAATGACAGCCAGATGGGCAGGAGTGAAAGGGCTGTTTCAGTCTGATCCCTGGGGGGCGGAAGGTGCCTATGGCCCAAAAGCAAAGATGGCCTTCATGGCCACGTACAACCTTGATAGATTTCGCGACTTCCTTTTTCACAGCACCTTTTTGAAGAGGTACAAGGTGAAGTCCGAAGTGACAAAAAAGATTAGAACAGACGACGTGGAATTGATGAAATTCGGTTTTGGTTGGGTAGAATATTTTGTATGGAGGATTAAAACGCCATATCTAAGGCCCAGGTGATCAGGCCGGAGGATTGGCCCCTTGGGCCTTGAGGTTGGAGGGGAGATAAGACGTTGGAGGTTGGAGGCAAGAAAAGGTGTTTCTGTTTTTGCCTCCAACCTTAAGTGCCGGTAACGGGACGAGCCTCACACCTCAAACGGAACGAAGTGAGATGCCTCAACGTCAAAAGCCAAGCGCTCTTCCAACCTCTAACATGACACCGATAGCTCTTCGTTTGTGGCATGTTCAGCAAGGAGAGTCCCTCTGAGGTAATTATTGTTAGGATCGGAGAAGAAGTCTTTGAACAGCCTGAGGCTTTCGTGCCTCAGAACACCTTGTACAATGGCAACCTTCATCTCCCTGTAAAAAGGGTTAAGTCTCGTCAGGTCCAGCTTGGCGCCCCCTCCCAGAACATCTTCATAGGCATACACAATAGTTCTAATGCCGTTTACGATGAGGGCGGAATAACACATAAGGCAAGGTTCTAAAGTCGAAAACAGAGCGACCTTTGATCTGTCGACTTGTTGTTCCAGGTCAATTAATCTGCGCAGGGCCAACATTTCAGCATGGTCCAGTTCGTTATGTTTGTCCGGGGCGCTGTGACGCCGTGTGCCTGTGACAAGGACCCTATCGTCATATACCATCACACACCCCACGGGGAATTCCCCAATGCTGAGCGCCTGCCGTGCCTCTTCAATAGCTTTTCCCATGAAGAATTCGTAGTCCATAGTGAGCGGCTTCCTCGCTTTGACCCAAATAGCTGTCCAATGTCGTTGACTAGTACCGTCAATACTGACCGACACTTTATTGCTGCAGCATCGGACCCGGAGTAATGGACACATGACTTGACGATAACAAATCCAATTATCTTGGATGCTACCGCTCTAATAACTCATAACTCCGGATAAAGCAAAGCGACAAAAGCCCGCATTATACCTTTACAAATCCTTGTTCATGTGCAATAAGGAAATCATTCCTTTCCGCTTGCAGTTCCATGCGAATTATTTGAGAGGAGTCTCAATCAATGGTCGTGTCGAGGGCCTTGAAGAGGCCACGACTCTATAAGGTTGCATCCATACGGGAAGAGATCGAGGCGCGTGAGAGGGAGTACCTTTCTTCATGTGCCTGTTTGAGCAGCGAGTCCAGGGGAAGGGCAACCTATGAAAAACCCTGTCCCATCCGTACGGAATTTCAACGGGACCGCGATCGCATTGTCTATTGCAATGCCTTCAGGCGTCTCAAACACAAGACCCAGGTTTTTTTGTCACCGCTGGGAGACCACTACCGCACAAGGCTGACACACACCTTGGAGGTCTCTGAGATTGCACGTACCATTTCCAGGGCCTTGAAGCTGAACGAGGATTTGACCGAAGCCATAGCCCTTGGCCACGACTTAGGACACACGCCCTTCGGACACGGCGGCGAGGTTGTCCTAAAGGAGATCAGCGCAGAGGGTTTCTCTCACCCGGAACAGAGCGTAAGGGTCGTTGATGTGCTGGAAAGAGGCGGGCGAGGTCTCAACTTGACCTTTGAGGTTCGTGACGGGATCCTGAAGCATTCAAAGGGATACGGAGCGGTCCTGCCGGAGGAGCCCAATGACATACCTGTGACCGTTGAGGGCATGGTAGTGCGCTTTGCCGATATAATGGCCTATCTCAATCATGACTTGGATGATGCCATCCGAAGCGGAGTTATCCACACTGAGGACATTCCGGGACTGTGTGTGGAAGTGCTGGGCAGTTCCCATCCTGAGCGTGTAAGGATCATGATAAACGACCTTGTGACATCAAGCCGGATTGAGGATGGGAAGATGCACCTTGTCCTGAGTCAATCGGTTTCAGAGGCCATGGCTTCTCTCAGGCAGTTTCTCTATGACAATGTCTACCGTTCTGATCAGGTACACAGAGAGTTTGTAAAGGCCAAGAAAATCTTGTCCGAGCTTTTCTATTATCTGCTGGAAAACCAGGAGGTCTTTGAAAAAGAAATCAAGAAAATGGAGATGGGAGGCTTTCCGCCTGGCACGACCCAGGAGCGGAAGGTCTGTGATTTTGTTGCCAGCATAACCGACCGCTATGCCTTGAATCTTTACGAAGAGATCTTTTTCCCATCCCCACTTGTTTAATAAGGAAGCACTTATGGAAGAACCACGATACATATCGTATGAAGAGGCAAAGAAAATTGTGGCAGAAGTCGTAGAGATGGAGCACCCCACCGCGGACGGGAAGCGAATTTTCAATGTGTACGATCACCGAGGGGCGTCAATCTGTTGGTTTGATGCTGACGAAGTGGAGGCTGAGGTGGAGGCCCAGGAGTTTGAAGAGATCAAAGAACATATATTGAAGTTTATTCCAGAGTGGGTAGTGTAGGAGGCTGTGTTTCGGCTCTGGGGTGTAATACTTGCAGCACAAGCGTGCCTATATTTCTGGAGGACATAATGGCGGGCCCCCAGAGCCGAAAACAGTTAGCCTGTTCCGTAAATTGCTGACGGGAAATAGAATCGTAACTTCATATAAGATGTTTAGCACGTCCAAAAGCCATTGTCAAGCATATATTGTGGTCCATCCAAAAAAAAACGCAATATATAGTATCTTCGTGGCATCCTCTGTTATCTTCTGCTACTCAATCACTCCTTTTGGCATTGGCTCAGAATATTCTCCGCCCAGCATATAGCCTCCGTCAACCCTGAGCACGCTGCCGGTCATGAAAGATGCATCCCGAATGATAAAAAGCGCCGCTTTTACAACATCTTCGATACGACCCAGTCGCCGCAGGAGAGTGTGATCAATGATCTCTTGGCGTTGGCTTTGGGTGAGCAGGCCCCACCCTCGGGTTTCAGGGCCATGGCGCGTTTCAACCAGGCCGATCATGAGCTCATTGACCCTCACTTCAGGCGCAGCTTCTCGCGCCCAGGTCTCGGTAAAAGACGATACGGCCCTGTTAGCGGCTGCGTAACCGTCGTTGAAGACCCTGCCCGCTGGCCCGCTTCTGCCAACGAGCCCGGCAATGGATGAGATGTTGACCACGACACCGTCGCCGGAGGCCTTCAAGTGGGGGAGAGCCGAGCTGTAGACCCACCATTTTGCCCGAAGCGTGGTGGCCAGCTCCAGGTCCCATTGTTCCCGGACATAAGGACCGTGGACGACGGGCCACCCGCCACGCTCAATGTTGTTTATAAGGATATCAAGGCGGCCGAGTCTGTCGATGACCTTATCAGTCATGGAGGGAATTTCGTCTGTGTCGAGGAGGTTTATCCTGATTGCGAGATGCTCGGCCCCGGCCTGTTCAAAATCATGGTTCATCTGCTTCAAATGTTCTTCCCAATCATAATAGGTCAGGGCCACCTTCACGCCTTCTCTGGCCAAGGCAAGCCCGATCCCTTTGCCAATTCCCTTGATGGCGCCCAGTACCAGGGCTACTTTTCCCTTAAGTTCCATTTGGCTCTCCAAAGAGGGTACGCTTTGTCCATTCAATACCAAATCGCATCAATGCCACATCGTCTTCTTGGATGTTTTGACCTACAGTCTTCTCAACTGATGAGGTATCCCAAAGCCTCTTTTCAAATGCAAAGTCCTTGAATCTGTCCAGGTCGTAGCAGGCCATGTAAAAGAGATCATTCTCTTCCCTGGTTAATTCCTTTTTCCCACTCCGGTTTTTCAGTGACAAGATGTCCATCATCAGGTCACTCATATCGTTATGGGTTTCCAGTTGCTGGTTTTTCTTCCACTCTCTCATTGTCCATTGCTTTGACTCATTAAAGCCAAGACAGTGGGCCTCTCTGATAAGGAAATAGCGCTCCTTGCAGGGTTGGTCCCCACGTTTTCTGTAAGCAAGGCGGCCGAGGGGATACGTGCGGCAAGAACCGGGGCGATCTTCATAGACTGTGCAGCCGGCTGGACTTACAAAAGGGCAATTCAGGTCTTCATCCGCCAACATTTTGAGCGATACCACCGGCAGCCCGCTTCTTGGCCCAATATGACACACGGTGTATTGACTCAAGAACTGGTGAGAAGAAAGTTTAAGCCTGTTCTTGAGACGCAGGATGTCATAGGGTGTCAGGAACTGATTCAGATCACGACAGCAATGATTAAAGCAGGCAATGCCGGGGTGGCAAGAAAACCGGAACGTGTCATCCATGGTGAGTTCTTGAAAGTTCTCCATAGGCATCTGCTGTTGCCCCACAACGTCGATTTTTTTCCATTGTACGAGAATTCGGTTTTCGTTTACCATTTTGATTGGTCCAAAGTCAATAAGATGGACGTCAGATCAATAGTCCGAGGTGATCGGTTTCCGGTATCTACGGGTTTTGGGTATCTGGCCGAGATGGGCCAGGATTTTTTTTGTGCTTCCTGTCTGTTTTTCCACAAGAATACCCTAAAAAGGCCTTGACAAGATGGCCCTATAGTGATACTCAGGAGAGACTTTCTGGGGGACAGTACAATCTATTGAATTTCTTTACAAAATTCCCCAACCTTCTTCGTGCCGAAGCGGTATTCTAGGAACGAGTAGAAACGAATATGACAGGTGTCAAACCGTGGCGAATCAGATGAATCCGGGGTTGCAACGTGAGTTCAACGCTGTGGGTTTGAGTTGTCAATACTTCGTCTTTTCTTCCTTTATTGGGAAAATTAGTGGATACGTTTACCAGCCGGATTGTGAAAGCGCGCGATTAGTTATGGCTGCGCATTTTGGCGCCGGCAAAGTGTCTCTCAAACCGTGAGAGCCATCTTTACAGTGATGGGGTATGTTTGAAGAAAAATTAGTTGAAAGGGGGGATGTGAGGACAGGTGCGTATTAGACGCGAGATACTGAACCACATGAGAGCATGTGGAAGGATCTCTCATCAGGAGTAATCAAAAAAATCAATTTTAGGAGGTAGATCAATGCCAAGTTTTGTAATTCAAGAAAAATGTGATGGCTGCAAGGGCGGGGATAAGACTGCTTGCATGTACATCTGCCCCAATGACCTCATGGTCCTGGACCCAGTGGCCATGAAAGCCTATAACCAGGAGCCCGACCAGTGCTGGGAGTGCTTTTCATGTGTCAAGATCTGCCCCACCCAGGCTATAGAGGTGAGAGGCTATTCTGACTTCGTTCCCCTCGGCTCCAGCATTATGCCGATGAGAGGCAGCGAGGATGTCATGTGGACCTGCAAGTTCAGAAATGGCATGATCAAGCGTTTTAAGTTCCCCATCCGGACCACACCGGAAGGTGCGGCTAATGCGTATGAAGACCTGAAGGGTAAGGATCTTGACTCCGGCTTGCTTTCTACCGAAGAAGCCGCCGGCATGACGCTGCCCACTCCTAAGCTCTAGAAGTTCGAGCCTGTCAGGGGACGTTTGATCAAACAAAGAACTTATCATTAACATTAAGGAGGATACGGATATGGCAATACCTAGTAAACCGACGGGAGAGCTTCTCGCGGTAAGAGATCCGGAAGTTGAGGAAAGAGAAGTCGATCTGTTGATTATCGGCGGCGGTATGGCTGCCAGCGGTGCGGCCTTTGAGGTCAAGAAATGGTCGGGCGACATGAAAGTCCTTCTGGTTGACAAGGCGGCCATGGAGCGTAGCGGCGCGGTTGCCCAGGGGCTTTCAGCGATCAACACCTATATCGGCAAAAATGCGATTGAGGACTACGTCGAAATGGTTAGAAATGACCTCATGGGTATTACCCGCGATGACCTTGTCTATGATGTAGGCCGTCACGTGGATGACTCTGTCCATCTCTTTGAAGAGTGGGGTCTCCCGTGTTGGAAACTGAGCCCGGAGGGCAAGAACATCGACGGTCAGAAGGGCCTCGAGTTGGGTCTGCTAAAAGACGGGGCCGAGCCCGTGCGCACCGGGAAATGGCAGATTATGATCAATGGGGAATCTTACAAGTGCATCGTGGCAGAAGCTGCCAAGAAGGCACTCGGCGAAGAGAACATCCTGGAGAGAGTCTACATCACAAAACTGCTGCTCGATGCCAATAAGGAGAACACCGTTGCAGGCGCTTGCGGCTTTAGTGTGCGCGAGAACAAGGTCTTCATTATCAAGGCCAAGGCCACACTGGTTGCCTGCGGCGGCGCCGTAAACATTTACATGCCCCGGTCCCAGGGTGAAGGCAAGGGACGTGCCTGGTTTCCTGTATGGAACTCCGGGTCCGGCTATACCCTTTGCATGCAGGCCGGCGCTGAAATGACCATGATGGAAAACCGTTTCACCCCGACTCGCTTCAAGGACGGTTACGGTCCGGTGGGCGCCTGGTTCCTCCTCTTCAAGGCAAAGGTCCAAAACGGGATGGGTGAAAACTATCTGTTGAGCGACTTTACCAAGGCCGAGCTTGAGAAATATGCACCTTACGGGCTGGCTGCGGTGACCCCCACGTGTCTGAGGAACCACGTGATGCTGGCGGAGATGAAAGAGGGCCGTGGCCCGGTCTTTCTTGATACCCCGACCGCCCTGGCCGCGCTTGCAGAGAAGCTAGACAAGAAAGAGCTCAAACACCTCGAATCCGAGGCATGGGAAGACTTCCTTGACATGACCTGCGGCCAGGCCAACCTGTGGTGCGCAAACAACGTTGAGCCTGAAAAGACCATGTCAGAGATCATGCCCACGGAGCCGTATCTGCTCGGTTCTCATTCCGGCTGCTGCGGTGTATGGTGCGGCGGGCCGATGGAAGACTGGAACGTGGATGCCTACAAGACGGGTTATAACCGCATGACGACCGTAAATGGCCTCTTTATCGCCGGTGACGTTGTAGGCGCCTCCGGGCATAAGTTCTCCTCAGGCTCCCACGCAGAGGGTCGTATTGCTATTAAGGCGATGTGCAAGTATGGGGTCGACAATGCCGACTATGTGCCCGCGCCCAAGGAGTCCGCACAGGAGATCGTAGATTACCTGTGGCAACCGGTGAGACTCTTCCTCGACAACTATGAGTACACCACGGCAACTGACATCAACCCGAATTACATCAAGCCCTCGGGTTTTTCCATGCGGTTGATGAAGGCTACTAATGAGTATGGCGGCGGCTGGGCCACGTACTATCAGACGAACGGCACCAACCTCAAGATTCTCATGGATATGTTCAAGGTAATGCATGAGGATTCTTTTAAACTGGGCGCTGGCGACCTGCATGAACTCTTGCGGGCCCATGAGATGAGACACAGACTCTGGACTGTTGAGCTCCATAACCGGCATATCCTCTTCAGGGAGGAGTCCCGCTATCCGGGCTTCTACTACAGGGCAGACTTTCCGGCCACCGATGATGAAAATTGGTTCTGTTTTGGGAATTCCAAGTATGATCCGGCGAGCGGAGAGTGGACTATGATTAAGAAAGACTATATCAAGGTCATTCCCTAGGGGTTACGATTCCTGTGAGGGGATAATATCCTAACACTCCAGGTGCCGCTCTTGCGGCACCTGGAGATTTTTTTAACTTGAACCTTGATGGAATCGTAAAAAGTGGAATCCGTTGGATATGTCATTTCGACCGCAGGGAGAAATGTTGTATTTTTGCTGTTAGGCGGGAAAGATTTCTCGCTGCGTTTGAAATGACAGGTTGTTGAGACTTCCAACGAACCTAATTCAAGTTTGTTGTCGACAGGACGCCGCGAAGCGGCATAAACCAGCTTTTCACGAGTTTGTCAACCTTGGAACGCGGGGGTTCTCCGCAAGAACGTACACCTACGGAGGAATAGCATGACAGAAGAACAAAGAGCCGAAGATCCGATTAAGACGGGCAGCATCCTGGTTGTGGGAGGAGGTATTAGCGGGCTCACTGCAGTCCTTGAAGCGGCTGAAGTAGGCCATGAGGTCTTCCTTGTGGAAAAGGAGCCTTCTTTGGGGGGCAGGGTGGCCCAATTGAGGCACTACTTCCCCAAGCTATGTCCTCCGACATGCGGCCTTGAGATCAATTATAGGAGGATTAAAGAAAACCCCAGGATTCACTACTTCACCTTGGCAGATGTACAGAGCGTTTCAGGGTCTCCGGGAAGCTATGATGTGACAGTCAAACTCAATCCCCGCTATGTGAATGAAAAGTGTACTTGTTGTGGCGAGTGCGAAAAGGTTTGCATGACAAAACTACCTGATGAATTCAATTTCGATATGTGTACGATGAAAGGCGCCTATCTGCCGCACCAGGTGGCCCTTCCCATGCGCTACGTCATTTCTCCCAAGATTATCGGCACAGAGGACGCAAAAAAGTGTGTTGAGGCCTGTAAGTACGATGCTATCGATCTTGATATGCAACCCAGGACCATAAATTTGAAGGTGGGCGCCATCATCTGGGCAACCGGATGGAGGCCGTATGATGCTGCCAAGATAGATAATCTTGGCTTCCAATATCCCAACGTCATCACCAACATGATGATGGAACGCCTTGCCGCCCCTAACGGCCCGAGCAACGGGAAAATCCTGCGCCCTTCGGATAATAAGAAGATTTCAAAGATCGCTTTCGTTCAATGCGCGGGCTCAAGAGACGAAAATCACTTGCCCTATTGTTCCTATATCTGCTGCATGGCATCACTAAAACAGGCAACCTATGTGAGGGAGCAGTATCCTGAAGCACAGGTTTATATATTCTATATTGACATACGGGCACCTGGACAGCGTTACGAAAAGTTCTACAAGAAGATCAAAGAGGACGAGAATGTCTTCCTGATCAAGGGCAAAGTCGCAGAAGTTCAGGAAGATGCGAGCACCAAGGATATTACGGTTGTGGCAGAAAACGCAGTGACCGGCGAAAAAATCCAGGAAACGGTTGACATGGCTGTACTGGCTACTGGAATGGTTCCGAACACGGCGGACACCAAGTTACCCGGTAATGTCAAGTACGACCCGGATGGCTTTGTGGTCTCGGATCTGGCCCAGGGCGGCATGTTTGCCACGGGTTGCGCGGCAAAGCCCCTAGATGTAGTTTCATCCAATCAACATGCCACTGGTATGGCCCTTAAGGCCATTCAGACTTTGGTGAGCAGGTAGGAGGTAATCCATGGAAAAGAAGTTTGGCGTATACATCTGTAAAGGTTGTGGGCTGGGAGAGGCCCTGGATATAGAAAAACTGGAAAAAAAGGTCCCGCCAAAGATAAAGATCTGCAAGACCCATCCCGCCCTATGCTCCCCGGAAGGCGTTGATCTCATCAAAAATGACATAGAAACCGAAGGGGTCAATACGGTTGTTATTGCTGCCTGTTCACGACGCGTGCTTTGGGATGTCTTTGATTTTCGTCCGGCGGTTGTAGAAAGGGTTAATCTAAGAGAAGGCGTGGTATGGAGCCATAAGCCTCGAGAAGATGCCATGCCCGAAGAGGGCCCCCAGGTAGACGAGTGGCTTCAAGATATGGCTCAGGATTATCTCCGCATGGGCATTGCCGAGGCCGAGAAGATCGAGCGTCCCGAGCCATATCATCCAGAGGAAGAGATTAACAAACGGATCATGGTGCTGGGAGGCGGTGTCACCGGCCTGAGCGCGGCCCTTGATGCAGCAAAGGCCGGCTACGAGGCCACGGTCATTGAAAAGGAGCCTCAAGTCGGCGGATTTGCGGCTAAGCTCAGGAAACAGACACCCTGGTCCTTTCCGTACGAGAACTTGCAGACGCCCATAATTGAAGAGATCATAAAAGAGGCGGAGGCCAATCCAAAGATCACCATCCGTACAGAGACCGAGGTGGCCCGTGTCTTTGGCGCCCCTGGGCTATATGACGTGAGCTTTAAGCCGCCCGGGACCAAGAGCAAGTGGGACATACCGGCACCCGTTGAAGCGGCCGAGGGAGCTGAAGCCCCACCGCAACCGCCCGGTGCGGACAAAGCTACTCCTGAGAACCCTGCCAACATCCTGGCAAGGGATCCTGAGGCAGAGCGCTTTGGGGCAATCATATTAGCCACGGGCTGGAAACCGTATGAGCTAAAAAAAGAAGCCGAAGCTGAAGCACCCGCAGAGACAGAGGGTGGGGCGCCCAAAGAGGGTAAGGAAGCTGAAGCAGTGGAAGAGCCTAGTTACGATCATCTTGGTTTCGGCAAGCTTCCGGGCGTTGTGACTAACGTGGCCTTTGAAGAGATGGCGGCCCAGGGCAAGATCTTGCGACCGTCTGATGGGAAACCTGCCCAGAGCGTTGCCTTTGTCCAGTGTCCCGGACAGGGGGCTGACGAGGACTTTCCGTATGCCGCAGCAGTTACCAGCATGGTTGCCTTGAAGCAGGCCAAATATGTCCGGGACGACAACCCCGATGCCAAGGCATATATCTTCTACCAGCACATGCGTACCCTTGGGCAGAACGAGTATTTTTATAAGAGTATCCAACAGGACGAAGGGATCTTTTTAACCAAGGGGGACGTGGTGAGCGTGTCTCAAAATGGCGACGGCACCCTTGTGTTAGAAGCCAATGACACGCTTCTTGGCGAGAACATCAAGGTGGGCGTGGACATGGTGGTCCTGGGCACGGGCATGGTGCCGGTGACAAGGGATGATCCGATCCTAAATCTCGCCTATCGACAAGGGCCTGGGTTTAAGGATCTGGACCTTTTTGACGGGTATGCAGATTCGAATTTCATCTGTTTCCCCTATGAGACCCGAAGGACGGGTATCTATGTGGCAGGCTGCGTACGCAAGGCGTTAGGAATACAGGAATGCAGGGAGGATGCAACTGGTGCTGCTTTAAAGGCGATCCAATGTCTCGAGTCGGCCAACCGGGGCATGGCGGTGCACCCCAGGTCATGGGATATGACATTTCCTGATTTTTTCTTTCAGCGGTGCACACAGTGCAAGCGATGTACTGAAGAGTGTCCCTTTGGGGCCTTGGATGACGACGAGAAAGGTACACCGCTACCCAACCCGACCCGATGTCGAAGGTGCGGTATCTGCATGGGGGCGTGTCCGGAGCGCATCATCGGTTTTTCCGATTACAATATTGATTCGATCGGCTCCATGGTCAAGGCGATTGACGTTCCCGAAGACGATGAGGAGAAACTGAGGGTCCTGATACTTGCATGTGAGAACGATGCCTATCCTGCCCTTGATATCTGCGGTTTGAATCGTCTCAACTATAATGCACACGTAAGGGTTATTCCGGTCAGGTGCCTTGGCTCGGTGAACGTGGTCTGGATCAAGGATGCCCTGTCCAAAGGGATGGACGGTGTTCTTATGATCGGCTGCAAGTTTGGCGACGACTACCAATGCCACTTTATCAAGGGAAGCGAACTGGCCGACATCCGCATGGATAAAATAGGCGACGCTTTGCAGAGCCTGGCCCTTGAAAAAGAGCGAGTGCAGCAGGTCCAGATCGCCATTGACGAGTACGAGAAGCTTCCAGGCATAATCGCAGAGTTCATGGAAGTAATAGAAGGGGTTGGCCCTAACCCGTTTAAGGGGTTTTAGTGTTCCTCGGTAAACCCAATAAACCTTGGTCTTAACGGCAGGAGGAGGTAGGAAAATGGCAGACAGCAAGTGGGTGGAACCTGATCTTAACTTTGTCAGACAGCTCAAGGCATTGGGGGGAGATACTCTCAAGAAGTGTTACCAGTGCGCGACGTGCTCGGTAGTGTGTCCCATCTCGCCGGACGAAAAACCGTTTCCCAGAAAAGAGATGATTGCTGCCCAGTGGGGGTTGAAGGACAAGCTTGTTGGCAACATGGATGTCTGGCTTTGCCATCAGTGTAATGATTGTTCTACATACTGCCCAAGGGGGGCACGACCTGGGGATGTGCTAAATGCTGTGAGAGCGTACAGCATTCAGGAATATGCCTGGCCGAGTTGGCTGGGCAAGCTTGTGGCCGATTCGAGGTTGTGGTGGCTGTTGTTAGGGATCCCCGTGGCCCTTTATTTTTTACTACTTGGTGCAATCGGTCATTTGCACGTACCAGAGGGTGAGATCGAATTTGCCAAATTCTTTCCCACCTTGCTAGTGGACGCTATCTTTATTCCTCTAACCGGATGGGTTTTTTTGACCTTTGGAATCGGCATCTCAAGATTTATGACTGACATCCGCCAGCATGCCATTGCAGATGGAAAGGCCAAACGGAAGGATTTAAATGTCCCGGATTTTCTAAGAACTATAGTCTGCACCCTGCCTACTATTTTAAGGCACAGCAAGTTCAGCGAGTGTAGCACGAACAAAGACAGGTACCTTGCCCATATCCTCGTCATGTACTCCTTTATCGGGCTTTTTGTGGTCACGAACATCTTTTTTGTTGCCTTGTACATACTTCAGGTGCCTGGGCCGTATTCCCAGACCAACCCTGTAAAGATCCTGGCCAATGTCAGTGGCATTGCACTCATTGTGGGAGCCATACTCATGATGGCTAATCGCGCCAAAGACAGGGGCACTAATGTTGGAAAGGGAAGTTATTTTGACTGGTCCTTGCTTATACTGGTTCTGGGATTAGGGGTTACCGGCGAGCTGTCGCAATTAACCCGGTTGGCCCACATGCCTGTTGTGGCCTATCCCATGTATTTTGCTCATCTGGTCTTTGTGTTCTGTCTGTTTACCTATCTGCCATTTTCAAAGCTTGCGCACCTTGTTTATCGAACACTGGCCATGTCCTACTCGCGGTATTCTGGGAGGGAGCCGTTGGAATAAATAGGATTTTAGATCGCGGATTTTGGAAAAAAAAGCCCCTTGGACCGTTGCAGCAAAGGGTCCAAGGGGCTTTTTTTGTACAGCTTACATTTATGCCTTACGGAATTGTTTTGAACGGTTACCAACAAAAAAGGGAGAGACTTAAAACCGTCTCTCCCTTTTTTCTTCCCTAAAAACTGTGGGCGGTAGGCCCTAAAAACTCTTGTAGCCCAACGCGCCTGCGCAAACCCATCACATTCTAAAACTCCGGAACAGGCAAGTATTCTCCCTCCTTGGCAGCCATCTCCTTTATCTCATCCATTCGCTTTAAAACACCATCTACCGCCTCTGCACCAACAGACTTTGATTTGGCTATCTCCTCAAAAAGCGTCCTGTTAAATGCTATAGGTGTATCTGTTATACAATCCCTTGTATCTATCCTTGCGGTGTCAAAGGCATGTGTGATATCTTTGACCTTATCTTCAGGAACTTCTACATTCAAGGCCTGTACGCCGCCTCCAAATAGGTCCACTACTTTATCCTCAAGCCCACTTCCCTTGATTGCCCCTAATCTTTTGTCGTCTAAAAGTACAACTATGGTCTTAGCCATCTCGCACCTCCTATTAGATATCCATATCAGGCAAATCTACCTCTAGTCTCATTTCCTTTTCCTTCACATACTTCGGATTGCAGAAGGGATAATCAAATTTCTTCCACCACTTAACAATAACCTTGTATACCTCGGGCCTGAAGATAACCTTAGGTGGAAAGACACCCTCTGCGACCATGCCCCTGACAAAACTCCCGCTGAATTTCTCTTTTTCTTTGTCATGACCACAGCAATCACTGTATGCGATCTCGTTACACACAGGACAATACCAGAATTCTTTCATATTCTGAGGCCGCATCTTCAAACCATACGGAACCTCATTAATCGCAGCAGGAAAACCAAAACTGGGTATTCCCACACTCCAGAGTGTCTGTGTGGCATACATATCATAATATTTACCGACAGCCGCATGATCTCTTCCGAACATGTGGTGCGTGCACCCCATGTTCTGCCTGATGATCCCGTGCAGCATAGACTCAAGAGGATTTCCATACCTCATGTCCCACAGAGTAAACGTTACCAGGTGCCGAGACGGCTTGATATAGCCTCCAAGATTAACCGCCTCATGACCTTCAATGATTGCCTCATCCGGATAATCCCCGGGTCTCTTAACACCAATGATCGCGTTTACCTGTATGCCGTGACAGGGCTCTATATCCCCCATATAAGCGGCATTCTTCATGAGGAACTCGTGGCCGATATGTGGGACATTTCTCGTTTGATGGTTTATGACAGTCCTCCAGCCCCTCCTGGCATATTCCTCCCTGGACTTCTTGGGAGGATACCAGAACCGATCAAAGGGCGGCAAGAACGTGGGCTCATTGATGATCCTGAACTTTCCGGCCAAAACCACCGGATTCAAATTTTTGTAAATAACCCAGCCCGGCATCTTCTTGTCAAATGGCTCATTTACGACCTCAGGGTTGCCTTCAGGCGTGCCAAAGGTCTTAGTAGCCAGCTCTTCCGGATTGTCAATTCTCCATATTTCATCGATATCAAGGATTGCAAAGGGCTTTCCCTTAAGCCTCAAGACCAGCCTGTCTCCTACAGTGACACCCAAATTCTTAAAGTCTTCTTCACTGATATCAAAAACCAACGGATAGGGAAAAACCCAATCATTTAACAGTCTTCTTTCCTTTAATATCCTTTCGACCTCTGCCTTCTTCATGGACCCTTCAACAGGAGAAAAGAAACCGTAGCAGATGGACATGATCTCCCTGTAGACATTCCTTATAGGCACACCATTTTCGTCCAGGGTCGGCTTGATGTCAAAAACAGGACAGCCTTTTGCCAACTTTCTTCCTAACTCAGGATCTCTCACGACCCTTTCTTCCAGTCTCCCTCCATGAGGCGGGGGCGTTTCTATCAGTAATGACATCGCATACCTCCTTATCAATAAACCTGAAAACCAAAAAACTTCAAAATATCCTTCATCCTAAAGTCACATGCTGGGGATAAGAACCAGGCTCCCCGACCTGTGTGCTCTCCGTTTCCAGGGCCTCCCCTCCTTTCCTGTCGTAGTCTCGTATTCATGAAATTTCCTTTCATACAGGGTAAATGAGTTTGCTTTTGTCCGGGGTCAATCACACCTCTTGACGCCAAGAGGACTGGCAAGCAAACGCCACATGATCCGAAAAAATAGTGCATTTCTATTAGTACAAATACCCTCTGTTGTCAAGGGAGAAAACTCCTGTCAAATCCTTGACATCCTGCGCGATAAAGGCTTGCTTACATCTTCCGCGTGAGCACATAATCGGCCAGGTCTTCAAGGAGGGCTCGGGTCTTTGAGGCCTCAAATATGCCAAGACATCTTTTTGCTCTGTCAACGTGCTCCCCGGCTTGCTTCCTGGCATAGGCGATACCGCCGTACTTACTGACAAGGTCCAGGATGGTGTCAAAGTCCTCGCTCTTGAATTCCTCATCTAGGATAATAGTCTCCATTGTGTGGCGGTCCTCCTTGGCGGCACGATTTAAGGCGTGAATGAGAGGCAGGGTCAATTTTCCCTCCCTCAGATCTGCCCCTGTTGCCTTTCCGAGGACGTTGCTGTCTGCCGTGTAGTCGAGCAGGTCATCAACCAGTTGAAATGCGCTTCCAAGGCAATGCCCGTATTGGGCCAGGGCATCTACCTTATCCGCAGGGGCGCCTGCCAGCAAGGCCCCTGACTGACACGCAGCCTGAATTAGACAGGCAGTCTTGCGCTTGATCACTTCCATGTATTGCCCTTCGTCCAGGGCTACATCTCGCCGGTGCAAGAGCTGGTGAATTTCGCCTTCCGACATTTCGGCCGTGGCATGGGCAAGGATGTTAATTATGGCGATCTGATCCGTCTTGGCTGCAATGGCAATGGAACGGGCGAGCAAGAAGTCTCCCACAAGGACTGTAGCTGGGTTTCCCCAGATTGAGTGGGCTACCGGATTACCCCGGCGAACCTCAGCCCCATCCACCAGATCATCGTGAAGCAAGGTGGCAGCGTGCAGGTATTCAAACACGACGGACAGGGTTTTGTCATAATTTCCTTTGTATCCGCAGAGTCGTGCTGAGAGTACCATGAGGACTGGACGGAGCCTTTTGCCGCCGCTAAACATTATGTACTTGGCCACGTGAGAAACAAGGGGAAGATAAGGCTGGAGGTTTTCCGCAAGGGCCTTCTCGATTCCCACCAGGTCCTGTGAAATGGCCTCCAGTATCCGTTCTTTCAGCCCGGTCATACCGTGTCTCCTGTCAGGTCATAGTTGTGGGCTTCGGTGATCCGCACTTTCACAAAGCTACCCGGCTCTGCCCCGCCCTGATTGATGCGGATGACGCCATCTACATCAGGCGCCTGAAAGGCGGCCCTTGCGATCATTTGACCTTGGCTGGTTTCGGCAGCCCGCTCCACGACCACCTGGAGGGTTTTGCCTACATATTTCTGGTTGTTTTCCCTGGAAAGAGCAGCCTGGAGCGTCATGAGACGGTCAAGACGTTCTTGCTTCACTTGCTCCGCCACATGATTTCTTAAGTTGTACGACGGGATGTCTTCTTCATTGGAATACATGAACGTTCCCAGGTGGTCAAACCTGACCTTTTCAATGAAGTCCAACATGCATTCAAAATCATGCTCTGTTTCACCCGGAAATCCTACGATGAGCGTGGTGCGCAGCACAGCGCCAGGCGCCTTGTCACGTATGCGCTCAAAGAGCTTGAGGATTTCCGCACTGTTGTGGCGACGCCCCATGTTTTTGAGAATCGGCTCGCTTATGTGCTGGACCGGGATATCAAAATATGAACAGAGATTATTGTGCGTGCCGATTGTCTCTATGAGTGAATCAGTTATGAAATCCGGGTGGCCATAAAGGACCCGCACCCATGCTAACCCGGAGATTTCCGCCAACTTCGTCAGGAGGTGTTCCAGGCCGTAACCGCGGTCCAGGTCTTGGCCGTAAGCCGTGGTGTTTTGAGCCACCAATATCAATTCCTCAACCCCGGTCTTGGCAAGGATTGTCGCCTCAGATAGCACTTTTTCCATGGGACGACTTCTGAGTGGTCCTCTGAGCTTTGGAATAATGCAGTAGGTGCAACGGCCAGAGCATCCCTCTGCAATCTTCAGATAAGCGGTATGGGGCGACGTGGTGCGTAACCTGGGGACATTTTCGTTAAGGTCCGAACCATTACACGGATGGGGCAACAGGACGCACGTCCCATCTAATGAACCCCGGACAGCGTCAATGATCAGGTGAAAGGCCCCTGTTCCAAGAAAGGCATCTACTTCCGGAAGCGCCTTGGCCAAGTTTGCGCCATAACGTTCCGGGAGGCAACCCACAACAACGAGTTTCCTGCCCACAGCCTGCTTTTTCCATTGCGCCATCTCAAGAATAGTGTCGATCGATTCATCCACGGCAGGGCGTATAAAGCTGCAGGTATTTACCACGACGCAGTCAGACTCTGACTCCTCGGAGGTAATGGTGCAGCCTGCCTGAAGTAGGCGGCCCAGCATGATTTCCGTGTCCACCAAATTCCTCGGACAGCCAAGACTGATGAAATGTATTTTCATTCAATGCAGGACGTGTTGAATTCAAATCCCTTCTCACATATCACCTGGCTGAAAAACAAAGAGCAAGGCACTTATTCGCCCTGCTCTTATTGCCATTGTACTGAACTTAAGGATATGCCAAATGGTAACTGGCATCAGACATCCGCTATCAGGTCATTTTATCCCTTAAGCTTTTCTACCTCGGCTGTTATGGCAGGCACGACCTTGAAGAGATCATCCACAATGCCAAAATCAGCCTTCTTGAAGATGGGCGCCTCAGCGTCCTTGTTGATGGCTACAACATACTTTGATGATCCCATGCCGGCAAGGTGTTGTATAGCACCTGAGATGCCACAAGCAATGTAGAGGTTTGGCGACACGACCTTCCCGGTCTGTCCTACCTGATCGGAATGAGGTCGCCAGCCTTCATCTACCGCAGATCTTGACGCCCCGACAGCCCCGCCTAGAAGCCGGGCCAGTTTTTCCAAAACACTGAAGTCGGGCCCTGCCATTCCGCGTCCGCCTGAGACAACGATATCGGCCTCGGTTAGATCGACCTGGGCGGCAGCCTCCACCTTTTTTTCCAGAACTCTTGTCTTGCCCACGCCGGGATTGACCGGAATGCTCTCCACATCTGCGGTCTTTTTCGCATCAATGATTTCCATCACGTTCGGGCGTATGGACGCCATCTGTGGTGTCCCCTCAATGGCAACCTCGGCCAAAACCTTGCCCCCAAAGATCGGACGTGTGGCGATGAGTGTTTCTCCGTCAACTTTTAGGGCAATGCAATCCATGGCAAGACCGGCATCGAGCCGCGCAGCCAGCCGTGCGGAGAGATCTTTGCCCTGGGTTGAGGCCCCCAGTAACAAGATCTTCGGATCTTTGTCCTTCACAATATCGCAAAGTACGTTCGTATAGATATCTGTAGTGTAGTCAGCCAGTGCCGGATCATCTCCTGCCAGGATCTTCTCTGCCCCGTGCTTGGCCAGCTCCGCTGCAATTCCCTCCACGCCGGAACCCAGAACTACTGCTGTGAGCGGTTCTCCAAGGACGTCAGCCAGCCGGCTGCCTTCACTGACGACCTCATAGGCAATCTTTCTCAAGCCACCATCAACCTGTTCTGCCAGTACCAAAACACCCTCTGCCATATCAGTCTCTCCTCTTTTTGTTTTGCGATCCCACGACCGTTGTGGGGGCTCTAAATGACTTTCGCCTCTTCTCGTAGCAATCTCACGAGTTCACCGGCCACTTCCTCAACAGTCTCTCCCTCAATAATCCTGCCTGGGGCCCTCTCCGGCGGGAACGAGAGCGTCCTAACTCTACATCTGGCCGCAGCCGGGCCCACCTCACTCGAGTCTAAACCGATGTCAGCCAGTGTCTTTTTTCCCAGGGGCTTTTTCTTTGCCTTCATGATCCCCGGAAGGGAGGCATATCTTGGCTCATTGAGACCTCTTTGAGTGGTAAAAAGCGCCGGCAATTCAGCCTCAATAACCACTGTCCCTCCCTCAACGGTTCGTTCGCACCTGATATTTCCGTCACTGATCTCTTGCTTGAACACCATGGACACCTGAGGGATGTCAAGAAACTCCGCTACGGCTGCCGGCACCAGGTAACCATCATCATCCACTGCGCGCTGGCCTGCTATGATGATGTCATAAGGGATGTCTTTTAAAGCTGTGGCAAGGACCTTAGCTGTTCCTAGGCCGTCGGCTCCCTCAAGCGCCGGATCATTGATAAGCACTCCTTCATCGGCGCCCATGGCAAGGGCGGTTCGGATAGCCTCGACTGCTCTCTCTGGTCCTGCAGTAAGGATTGTGACTCTGCCCCCCCCTTGGTTCTCTCTGATTCTCAGGGCTTCTTCAACGGCAAATTCATCGTAAGGGTTAATGACCCATTTCACATCCTCTGTCTTAACGGTAGTTTTGTCTTCCCCAATCTGGATCGCAGTCTCAGTATCAGGAACTTGTTTCAATAAAACAACGACTTCCACTCTCCAACTCCTTTCTAGAACGTCAACAAGCAAAATCCAGCCCTCATGAGCCGTGTTGCACATTCATGGCGCAACCAATCTCCGAGGACAAAGTCTGCCGCACCATATGGCAAAAAACCAAAGAAATGTCAAGATCTTCAACGCCTGGGCTTGTGAGGGCTAATCTCCCATACTCATGTTATTCCCTTGACAATATCAAGACCTCAATTATATTTAAAACATAGGGTTTTTACAATTTCCGACTTCTTTTTTTGCAAAGAGCAACATCATAATATTATGGCAGAAACCGATTATTATAAAATCCTGGGTGTGGACAGGAAGGCAAGCGAGGGTGAGGTCAAGAAGGCCTATCGCAAACTGGCCATGAAGTATCATCCTGACCGCACTAAAGGGGATAAGTTGGCTGAGGAAACGTTCAAGAAGGTCAGTGAGGCGTATGCAGTACTGAGTGACAAGGAAAAACGCAAGCAATATGACGCCGTTGGCGTTTCCGGCTTTCGCCAGCGATATTCCCAGGAAGACATTTTCAGTAGCTTCAATTTTGGAGACATTTTCAGGGAATTCGGCTTTGACGATAGCGCTTTTGGGAATGTATTCACGGGTGGGAGGCGATGTCGGAAGGCCAGCTTTGACTTTGGCGGAGATCCGTTTACGGCCTACACATCACCGCAGAGGGCCCCGGCAAAAGGGGCCGATCTGGTATACGAACTGCCTTTGACCCTCCAAGAAGTACTCAATGGCGCTACCAAAACTGTAGCTCAGGGGCAAGTTGGAGCACATAAAAAAATCATCGTAAAGATCCCCAAGGGGATGGTGACGGGGAAGAAACTGCGTTTGGCCGGCAAGGGGCAGCCTGGGGCCTTTGGTGGACCGCCGGGAGATTTCTACATCCAGGCCAAGGTGGTGGATGACCCAGTCTTCAAACATGTGGGCCACGACCTTTATATCGATCAAGAGATAAGGCTGACCGATGCATTGTTGGGGACAAGAGTTGAGATTCCAACTCTTGACGGAAAGCACCTTAATCTAAAAATACCTCCACGTACTCAACACAACACCAAGATGCGTCTGAAGGGATTCGGCCTCCCTATAATGAAAAAGGGGCTAAAGGGGGATCTTTATGCCCGGGTCTTGGTCAAGATTCCCAAACGTTTGAGCAAGAAACAGAAGGCTTTGATCGAGGAGTTGGCAGAGACCGGGCTTTGAGGTTAGCTTATGCCGCCAGAATTGATTCCAGTCCTGTCCAAGGCTGAAATCGAGAAAAAGACCAAAATCCTCGCAAATCGCATTTCCGAAGATTATGATGGAAAGGAAGTTGTACTCATCGGCATCCTTAAAGGCGCTTTCATCTTCCTGGCCGATTTGGTCCGTGAGCTTACCATCCCTGTTCAGATAGACTTTGCCCGTTTGGCCAGTTACGGCTCCGACACATCATCTTCCGGGCAAATCCGAATAACAAAGGAAATTGAAACGGACATAAGGGGTCGACATGTCATCGTGGTTGAGGACATAGTGGATTCTGGCCTGACTATTGCATACATTTTGGACTATCTCAAGCAATTCCATCCCGAGTCTGTCAAGGTTTGTGCCCTTATTGATAAGGTTGAACGTCGGGAGGTGCAAATTCCGATTGACTATGCAGGGTATGTGGTGGATGCTGGATTTTTGGTGGGATACGGGCTGGATTTTGATGAGAAATATCGCAATCTGCCGGAAATCTACCATTTGATACTGTGAGGGAAAGGAGCCCACAATGGTCATAACCTGTGAAAATTGTGAGTCCAAGTTTAGGCTGGACGAAAGCCTTGTCAAGGAATCAGGTTCCAAAGTCAGATGCTCCAACTGTCAGCACATATTCACGGCCTACAAGACTTCCGCGGCCGAGGAGATCAGCCCAACTCTTGACCTCCAAGAGGAAGATCCAGCGCAACCCGATGAATCCTCTGAAGAGCCCCTTGATTTTGATCTGTTTGGGTCAGAAGAGGGACAGGATGAAGAGGGGTTCTCGCTCGAGGATTTCGGGTTCGAAGAAGAGTCCGCAGAACAAAAGGCTTCTGAAGAAATATCTGTAAGTGAGGAGGAGATCACTGCGGGAGATCTTGGTTTTGAGGAAGCGCCTGAACCAACGCCAGAGCCGGTTTCTGAGGAAAAAGGGGAGCAGGAGATCGATCTTGATGGCCTTAGCCTGGAAGAAGGAACTCCATCTGAAGGCGTTCCTCCGGTAGCAGAACAGGCTGAAGAAGAAAAGATCAAAGCCGGAGAGGAGATCTCTTTTGAAGATTTCAGTCTGGAGGAAGAACCTGTTGCCGAAGGAGTACCGGAACCGACCGAAGAATTGACTCTGGAGGATGAGCCTGAAGAAGAAATTTCCTTTGAAGACCTGAGTGTGGAGGAAGTCGAGGTCGAAGAGGAGCTTACTGAAGAGGGGCCTGCCGAGGAAGAGACAGCAGAGATACCGAAAGATGCCGGCGTGCCGTTGCCTGAAGGTTTGCCTATTGCTTCCGTGGAGGAAGGCGAAGAGACGGAAGAAGGTATTCAAGATGAAATTCCGCCTCCACCAATAGTTGAACAGCTCCCGGAGAAAAGACGTATCAGCATGCCCTTTATGGTGATGTTGATCATTGTCCTCGTAGGAGGGGGGGCTTATGCTGCATACACGATTTTAAAGAGCCAGAATATAGAAATACCTTTTCTGGAATCTTTGGCAGGCGCCGGCAAATCCGAGACGATTGATCTTGGAAACATGCATATAAGCTTGCTTGAGAATCTGATTGCCGGTGAATTCGTTGAGAGCAAATCGGCTGGACGCCTTTTCGTGGTCAAGGGTAAGATTAGAAGTAATTATCCTGAAACACGCAACTTCATAAGGTTGAAAGGTGTCATCTACTTGAAGGACGGCAAGATAGCGCAAGATCGTATTGTTTATTGCGGCAACGTCTTATCGGATACTGACTTGCAAAGCCTGGACAGACAGACCATCAACAAGAGATTGGGTAACAGATTCGGTCAGAACAAGTTGAACTTCAGGGTGCCTAATGGCAAAGTCCTTCCCTTCATGGTTGTATTTTTTGATTTGCCTGAAGAGTTAGGTGAGTTCAGCGTGGAGGTAGTAGGTTCTATTCCGGCATAATGGACGTCTCGCAGCCCCTGCTGCTTTGGGAAAAGGAACCGCTTCTTGTTGTTGGTGTCCCACAGCATGGGCATCATGCCCTTGGGGCTCAGAGCAAATGGCTGGATGCCTCTGTTCGGCGTTTTTCCCTGTTCCAAGTCGTGAGCCGTCTCCCGTCTTATGGTTTAAGATTCCGATTATGCCGCGCTTGGCGGCAGATTCACACTCCCCGCAGTTTCCATATCTAGAGCAAGCGCAATATGCCAAAAGATTTGTTGAATTTTTTACAATACCTCTATATCTATATTATAGAATAAGCGGAGTCTTGCTTTGAACCGTACATCCCACCTTATGATTGGCATTTTGCTTTTAGTTCTGATGCTTTTGGGCGGCACCTTCGGATACATGTTGATAGAAGGCTGGCCACTCATCGACTCCCTTTACATGACAGTAATCACCCTGGCCACCGTGGGATACGGCGAAGTTCAAGAGGTTTCTATACCGGGACGGATCTTCACAATGGTCCTGATTTTTCTGGGAGTGGGTTTTGTCTTCTATTTTGCGGGCAGCATGATTCAGTTCATGATGGAGGGTCGTATCAGGGAGATTATGGGGAGGCGAAAATTGGGAAAAGATATTCGAGCACAAAAGGATCACTACATTGTTTGCGGCTACGGTCGTGTTGGAAGAAGTATCTGCGATGAGCTTGTTACTTCAAAACATATTGGCGTCATTGTTATAGAGCGAGACCTTGCTAGAATTGCAAAACTCGAGGATCGTAAGATACTCCATGTGCCTGGTGAGGCGACTGATGAAGAGAATCTCATCAAGGCGGGAGTCGAAAGGGCACGGGGACTGGTGGCCGCACTGAAAACTGACAGCGACAATGTTTATGTTATCCTGGCTGCCAGACAGCTCAATCCGGATCTTTTCATCATAGCGCGGGCCGGGGAGAGAAAATCAGAAAAGACGTTGATCGCGGGCGGCGCCGACAAAGTGGTCTCCCCCTATGTCATGGGCGGCCACCGAATTGCCCAAATGATAGCCCGCCCAACAGTCACCGACTTCCTGGAACTCACCCTGATGGACAAGAGTCGCGACATTCAGATGGAAGAGATACCGGTACACCCCTCGTCAAAATTGATCAACGTGGCTTTGCAAGACTCAGGGATCCGCACGGACTTCAATCTGATCATTGTGGCCATCGGGAAGCCTGGAGGGGAGATGTTATTTAACCCCTCCTCTGAGAGCAAACTCCAGGGCGGCGACACAGTAGTGGCAATTGGGGAGAAAAAGAATCTGGAAGGCCTTGAGCACGTATTGAATTCGAGGTAACTCAGGGCGGCGCGGTGGCCGTAAACGCGCGGGGCATGAAGGCTTTTGCTTCCAGGCGATATCAATCCGCCTGCGGCGGACCAATGATGCCTGGCCACTGCGAAGACTTGCACCAATAACAAAGATATCGCCTTGCAGAAAAAGTCTTCATGCCGCAGGTTATTAAGAACTTACAATCCGCCGGGTCAAATTTTGTAGATCATGCGCTTTTCGGTAATAATGATGTCGATATACCGGTCGTGTGGCTCCATGGGAATTTGGGGTACGATCTGACATTCAAAGGCGAGTGCCACTTTTCGAGTCGTCACATCAAGGGTCGGAATGAATTTGTCGTAGAGCCCCGTACCGTGGCCAATGCGGCCTCCGCGTTCATCAAAGGCAATGCCCGGGATGATCGCAAGGTCGATATGCTCAACAGGGATCGGCTTGCACCGTTTCGGAACGGGTTCCCGGATTTTTCGATAACCGGGCCGAAGATCCAGATCAAGGTCGTCAATTCTGAACGGGACGATCTTTTTTTCTTTCTTGTCAACCCGAGGCAGGGCAACGAGCTTTTCGTACTCCCATGCCTTGCGGATCATGGCCTCGGTGACCACTTCGCTAGTGGAGTTCATGAAGAAGAGAACGGTTTTAGCTTCAAGAAAATTGGCAAAATCAAAGAGATGTTCCATGATTGCCTTACTTTTTTCATGACGCTTTTCTTCTGATAGGGCATCGCGTTGTGCGAGGGTATTACGCCTAATTTCAGACTTCTTTTCCTTTAAATCCTGCATGAGATGACTCCGCAATTTGCTTACAAATTTAACAAACGTCTGCGGCAGGTATGCGTCTGCGCTGTGAATGTGATTTATTATATAAATTTTTAAAATAGCAAAAAATGGCAAGAAAGTCAAGTAATGATAATTATTGACTAACTAATACCTGCATGTTAGAAGTTGCGATCCCCGAAAAGGTAATGGATCATGCTCGAAATCAAATTTGTTCGACAGAACCTGGAGTTGGTTCAGGAATCGTTGCGCAAGCGGGGACAAGCTTACAGCCTTGGCGGTTTTCTTGATTGTGATTCAAAACGCAGGGCCATCCTGCTTGAGGTTGAGGAGCTTAAGCGTCAGCGCAACAGAGCCTCTGAACGTATTGGACGAATAAAAAGGGATGGCCAAGATCCCTCGGACCTGATGGTCGAAATGAAGGCCGTCTCACAGAAGATAAAGGGGCTGGACGAAGAACTTTCGCAACACGAACAGACCTTGCGCTCTGTCCTGATGGGTCTTCCCAACCTTGCCCATGCCTCCGTCCCCGTGGGCAAAGACAGCGAAGACAACCCAATCGTGAGGAAAGTAGGCGAGATCCCTTCATTTGGCTTTGAACCACTCCCGCACTGGGAACTTGGAGAAAATCTCGGGATTCTCGATTTTGAGCGTGCAGCCAAGATCACGGGGGCACGTTTTGCGTTGTATATAGGTCAGGGGGCAAGGCTTGAGCGAGCCTTGATCAACTTCATGCTGGATATCCAGACCAAGGAACACGGGTATCTGGAAGTGCTTCCGCCCTTCATGACCAACAGCATCAGCGCCACTGCCACAGGGCAGTTGCCTAAGTTTGAAGAGGATCTGTTCAAATTGGAGGGCTGGGATTATTACCTGGTGCCTACTGCAGAGGTTCCTGTCACAAACATACATCAGGGCGAAATCCTTGATGAGAGAGAACTCCCCAAGCTATACACTGCCTATACACCCTGTTTTCGGTCCGAGGCCGGATCGTATGGCAAGGATACAAGGGGACTCATACGACAGCACCAGTTCAATAAGGTGGAGCTCGTAAAATTTACCACGCCGGAGACCTCCTATGAAGAACTGGAAAGGCTTCTGCAAGACGCTGAGACTATCCTTAAGCGACTTGAGATCCCTTATCAGGTAGTTGAGCTGTGCACAGGTGATCTGGGGTTTTCTGCTGCCAAAACCTATGACATTGAGGCATGGGTTCCCGGACAACAGAAATATCGTGAGATATCATCGTGCAGCAATTTCGAAGACTTCCAGGCCAGACGAGGCAAGATCCGCTTCAGGAGAAAAGGGAAGAAAGGCACAGAACTGGTCCATACTCTGAACGGATCAGGGCTTGCCGTTGGCCGCACGGTTGTCGCCATACTGGAGAACTGCCAGCAGGAAGACGGCTCTGTCATTATTCCCGAAGCCCTCAGGCCCTATATGGATGGAGTGGAGAGGATTAGTAATTAGTTATTGGTCATTGTCATTGATTATTGGTCATTGGGTGGGCGTTTACAGGTTCAGAGTTCACCGTTCAGAGTTACCTTCCTTTGGTTAACTAAGATTGGTCGAAGTATTGGCTTGAAGTTATCCAAGAAAACGTATGGTGGCATTTTATCTCATTTCCATGGATCGCTATTATGAAAATACAAAACTTTCCTGAACATATTCAGCAATACCTAATCCCTAAGTCAAGCGGCCGCGTTGTTTATCGATGTCTGGGGTGTGAAGGAGAATACGACATCACTCAACTCCTCTACACGTGCCCTGCGTGCGGCAGCGTGCTTCTCCTTGCAGACCTTAGCTTTGACCGGTTAAAGAAGATCCCAACGGACATGTGGCATCAGATTTTTGACTATCGGAGGATGCTAAATGTCCCGTCCGTGCAGGGGATCTATCGTTACCATGAGTTCATCGGTCCTGTAATCCCCCTTGACGCGGTCATCTACCTGGGTGAGGGGCATACGCCCATGGTTGAGGCCAATTCATATTTGCAGAACCTGGTGGGTGTACGGTTTTGTTTTAAGAATGATGGCCAGAACCCCAGCGCCTCATTCAAGGATAGGGGCATGGCCAGCGCCTTGAGTTATATCAACTTTTTGGTACAGTCCGGAAGGCTTTCCGACATCCTGGCTATATGCGCCTCCACAGGGGACACGTCGGCCTCTGCGGCCCTTTACGGGGCCTATCTTCAGCCCGAAGTCAAATCCGCTGTCCTTCTTCCCCATAAGAAGGTGACGCCGCAGCAGCTGGCACAACCCCTTGGAAGTGGCGCCACGGTCTTTGAAATCCCAGGCGTTTTTGATGATTGTATGAAGGTGGTGGAAGCCCTTTCTGAACAATATAACGTGGCCCTGCTGAACTCGAAAAACGCATGGCGCATATGGGGTCAGGAATCGTTTTCCTATGAAATTTCACAGGGCTTTGACTATGATATGAACCACAAGGTAATTGTGCTCCCAATTGGAAATGCCGGGAACATAACCGCCGTCATGAGTGGTTTCTTGAAGTTTTTTGAAGTCGGGATCATTGACTCCCTGCCAAAGATCATTGGAGTACAATCGACCCATGCCAATCCCGTGTACAGGTATTATTTGGAGCCGGACCCGGAAAAGCGCGAGTTTGTTCCGGTCAAGGTTCGTCCCAGTGTTGCTCAGGCAGCCATGATCGGAAATCCCGTGTCCATGCCACGTGTGATCCAACTGGTCAAAACCTACAATGAAAGGGCGGGAAGCCAGGCCATATTCTTTGCGGAAGTGGAAGAACAGGCAATCATAGACTGGGAGCTAACGGCCAACCGCAACGGACATATTGCCTGCACTCAGGGTGGTGAATCGTTGGCCGGGCTTGTTGAAGCGAGACAGCGTGGAATTGTGAGCAAAGATGATACTGTGGTGCTCGATGCCACGGCCCATGCCCTGAAGTTTGCCGGTTTTCAAGAGATGTATTTTGAAAACCGATTTCCCCCGGAATTTGAGATTATTCCTAAGGCGTCCCTGCAAAACGCCCCTCGGTTGGTTCAACCCAAAGACCTTGAGAAGGTCCCCACTGCCGAAAAACCCCTTGAAGGTGAGGACTTTGAACGTTTTGTCCAACAAACTGCCAAAGCCGTTGCGCAAGAGCTGGGATTAAGGCATCGGACCAAAATGCGGTGATCATCACAGTGAGGTTGTTCCCATGACACAGGCTATCTCTTCGAAAAAACAGGCAAAGGGATTCACGACTATCGAGATCGTTGTCGTTGCCGCCGTGGTTGGCGTCGTGGCTGCCATTGCGATTCCCAACATGATTGGTCAGATGGCAAGATACCGCTTGAAAGGGGCAGCACGTCAGGTAATGGGCGATTTGATGTGGGCAAGGATGCAGGCTGTGAGCCAGAAAAACGAATTCAAGGTTTTCTTCATCAACGATCATGAATATAAGATATTAGACGATGATGACAATGACGGCAAGGCCGATGGCGGTGAGTGGACTGAGATAAAGGATATCCGGCGTGAATATCACGATGTGAGTATCAGCTTTACGACTAATCCTATTTTTTTCCCGAGGGGCAGCGCATCCACAGGCACTATTACGCTGATAAATGACAGCGGTTCCAAGAAGGTGAAGATTCATCTTACTGGCCGAGTAAAGATGGCTTAAGCGAACACCAGAGCGGCGCAGCCGCGCTACATGAATGGAATTCCGGAGCGATTCCGTATGAGTCTATCGATGAAAAACCTGCATAACAATAACGGCTTTACTTTCTTAGAGATCTTGATCGCCATGCTTGTTCTGTGCATTGGGTTCGCGGCTATGGCGGGTGTTACGGCAGGTGTAATGCGTGGCAATTCATTCAGCCAGAGGCTGACCACGGCGGCAACGCTGGCTCAGGAGCGGATGGAGGAGGTCAGGAGGGTAGGTTATTCCGGTACGTCCTCCGCTGATACAACCACCATGGAGGATTACAACTCAATTGCGCATTATCCATTGTTCAAAAGGGTTGTAACCACGGATACAACGAATTCCGCCGACGGCATGAAAACGGTGACAGTCACGGTGTATTGGGGTTCTGACGCCCATTCAGTGTCTTTGAAAACGATTGTTGCGGAGTGAAGATGAAGGACTGTCATGTTGAAAATGGAGAGCGCGGCTTTACATTCACAGAATTACTGATTGCAATGGCAATAGGCTGCGTTCTTCTGGGCGCGGTAATCGGCACTTTCATTCTGCAGGGCAAATCGTATGACGCCCAGGAACAAATAACTGAGATGGTGCAGACTACAAGGGCTGCAATGGACATGATAAGTCGTGAGGTCAGGATGGCAGGATATGATCCGACAGGCGCAGGTTTCGATGGTATTCCGCATGATGCCTCACGACTTCAGATAGTAGCTGACCTGAGGGGAGCAAAGACGAGCGACCCGGCCGATGGAGACACTGACGACCCAAATGAGAATATCATGTATTCATATGACTCCAAGAGCTTTCAGATCGACAGGAATACAGGGGGAGGGGGCCAACCATTTGCAGAGAATATTGAAACGTTTACATTTGATTATTTGGATGGAGATGGCAATTTAACCACCACAACGGCTAATATCCGGCAAATAAGGGTTACAATCACAGCCAGGACTGCCAAGCCCGATCCTGGTTATTCTGCCAATGGTGGTTACAGGACATACACGTTGACTTCCTTGATAACCCCAATGAATCTTGTATGTCGGTAGGAGGAGCAGCGCCTGAATTTTCGGAGCTGTGAGGTTAAGAGACTAATGAAAATCAATCACGAAAACACGGAAGTACGTGATGTCTTCAAGGCGCAGCCGCAAAGCACGAAATAAGATATGAGAATCAAAATGAAAACACCATTGTTTAGGGATATTGCAAAGCTTTTGGGATGTGAAAAAGGCATGGTCCTTCCCACGGCGCTTGTGTTTTTGGGTGTTTTGGCCATGTTGGGGACAACAGCCGTTGTTACAACCACAACCGAGATGAGAATCGGGGCCAACTACAAGGTCAGTGAACAGGCATTTTACAGCGCTCAGGCGGGATGCGAGGAGGCAAGGGCCAGATTAAGAGGGAACGCGGCAAACCCGGTCAGCGATGGCAACCCCACTCAAACACAGTGGGAGGCATATATCGGGAGCTCTTCAAAGGCCAAGGAGAAAGGCTATGATTCCACCACCAGCATGCATACCCGATATAACAGTCTCGCATCAGATGTAGGCTACACAGTACAGATAAGACACCAGACAAATAGCGCCGGCAATGTTTTGTACTGGGGTGATGCCGACGGTGACGGAATCGACGAACGAAACACAACTAGCGGTGAGAACATATATGTGGTTACGAGTTATGGTGCGGCCGGCGGCTCGAACAAGACCGTAGAGATAGAAGTGACCAAAATTCCGAGTATTACTGTTCCGTCCGCCCTTTATGTGAAGGGTACAACCATCATTCAGGGCAGCAGTACCTATGTAATCGGGACTGACGGGTGCGGCGGCTCCTCTGACAAGGCCGGAATCGTTACCACGGAAAATCCGGGGTCTGTCACCTTCGTCGGCGGTCCTCATGTCACGGGTGTCGGAGGCGGTGCGCCCGACATCGTATACAACGGCACGGATATGGATATTCAGTCCATTGTGAATTCCTTTAAAGGATCCGCGGACTTTTCTTATACCGTAAACAGCGCCACTCATATTGCAACGAGCCTCCCTGGTCCCGGGGATGGGTGGGGAAACCCCACACCCGGCGCAACATTACAGGACCCGTCTTCGTGCACTTGCAGCAATGTTGTCCATTACGATACCGGCGGGACCTATGTGCAGCTTAGCGGCGGCGTTTCAGGCTGCGGCATTCTTCTCATTGAGGGGGATTTGGACATTAACGGCGATTTCTCGTGGTATGGTCCTGTTATTGTGACCGGGTCCGTAGTATTTTCCGGAGGCGGAAACAGGAATATCACAGGCGCCTTAATCGTTGGCGGGTCGGCCGTTGTGGATGTTTCGGGAGGCAGTGCCAACATTGTCTATTGCAGCAAAACGATAGATAATCATACCAGCAATCGACCCTTGCGTCTCTTAAGTTGGAAAGAGGATATGTAAAATGTAAAAATTGTGGGATTCAGGAATTTAGTCCGTTAGTCGTGAACTTCGTGTTTTTTCTGGCAGAAGTTAAATTCGTGCTTCGTATTTCCGGTTTAGGATTTGCTGGATTCCTCAATCCCTTGATGACTTAATCCATCCACCAGTCCGGTAGCACGCCTTTGTTCATTTCCTTCAATTGATTAATAAGATCAGATATTTTTTTCGACAGCCGTGCCATATCCCCCATTGCTTTCTTTTTCGCTTCTGAGTCCCTGTTCCCCGATGCCTGCCGAAATTCTTCTAAGGCTTTGTCCAGTTCGGCCACAAGCCGGAGTTTTTCCCCTTTGTAATATTTGCGGCTCGGTATTGCATTTACGCGCTTTTCCCCTGCACATGGTTCCTTTCCAGGCTCATCCTGTATGAGGGACATGTCCGGGGCTTTGGGGGACAAGAGAGCCCATCTGCTGTCTATTTGAGTTTCCAATATAATATCTGATTCTCTTATCTTTCTGACAGAATCCTTTGGAATTCCAACAGCGCCACCGTGAGAATAAAACCTTATCTGACCGCTCTCTTCTTGATACTGGTCAGTGACAAATTCATTCCCATTTGTCAACTGGATCAGATAAGAGGGGCTGCAAATAGAAGGATAGGCGAATAAGGCAATCACAAGCGCAGTCAAAGAAACCCTTTTCATGAAGTCCTCCGTAGCGAAGTCAGGGTGCTTTTGCTTTTTGGCTTGTACTTCCAAATGGACGCAAAGTCAATATTGACGGTTTTGTAATACAGGTTACAGATTTTGCGGGCCACCTCTTATGCGCGCACCGATTGCATGTGTTTTAACCTGCCGAAATTATAGTAGAAGGCCAGGGATGTTCGATATGGCTTGATTTTTGCCTGCTAAGAAGTTCGCCAATTCTATTTTGGGGGTGTTTGCATGTCCACGGCATCATTGAGAAAGGAGGATAAAAATGAGAAAAGTATTGGTAGCGACAGCGATTGTTTTTGCATTCTCACTTGTTACGGCGGCTCACAGTTGGGCCCAAAAAAACGTAGTTTGTGGATGCGTTAGCAAATTTTCCGGAAGGGCGCGTATTGTGAAGCATCCACGCAAATGCAGATGGTGGGAAACCCGTTTCAGAGTTGATATGCAAGCGTTACAGGGTACGGCTGGAGAGCAAGGCCCTGCTGGACCTCCGGGACCGGTTGGACCGCAAGGCCCTCAGGGTGAAGTGGGTACGGCTGGAGAGCAAGGCCCCCAGGGACCTCCGGGTGAACCGGGCAACCTGTATCTTTCTGGTCAAATGTGTCCCGAGGGCGCTTTTGTGACGGGCTTTGATGCTGATGGCAGCATCGTCTGCTCCGAGGTCAGCGCCGGCGTCGGTGAGGACTGCCCAGACAACCTTGGCCCAGGAGCCGACCTGCATAACTGTGACTTGAGCGGTGCCGACTTGAGCGGCTTCGACCTCAGTGGCGCCGACTTGAGCGGCGCCAACCTGAGCGGCGCCAACCTGGGCGGCGCCAACCTGAGCGGCGCCAACCTGAGCGGCGCCGACTTGAGCGGTGCGGCCCTGTGGTGGGCCGACCTGAGCGGCGCTGACTTGTCCAATGCGAACCTGAGCGGCGTGGCTTGGCAATTGACCACGTGCCCGGACTTGACAAACAGCGACGAACACGGTGGCACCTGCGATGGAGCCTTAACAACGCCTTAGACCGGCCCTGAGGGCGGCGCAGCTCCGAAGACGCTGCGCCCGTCCTCCTTCCTATGACCCTCCATGAACCCTGCTGTACCCTAAAAGAATTTAATAGCTATGAAGTTTGTTAATATGTGAGTCAGTGGTGTGGCTGACTTCCGGGGGTATGAATATTCCTAATGTTTTCATCAGATTCTCCCCTAACGGCGCTTATATTGGAAATTGTGGCATGAAGATTGCTGAGTTGTCTGGCATCATGAGCTTGCATCTTACATCACGACTTATCAAGGCAAAGGGCGGTTTCACCCTTGTGGAACTGATGATCGTTATTGCCATCATTGTTATCGGATCGGCTATCGCTATTCCGGCTTACAACATAACGATCAAGCCGACGGCCGAACTGAACGGGGCCGCACGGCAACTTTACTCTGATATCCAACTGATACGCTTGCGTGCTGTAAGCGAAAACCGTAGATACGGAATCGACTTCGATTCCACGTCTGATGACTACATCGTCTTTGAAGACGCGAATGGTGATTTTGAATACGATGCCGGTGAGACTATCTTGAAGCGTGTACAATTTTCTGCTGGATTAGGCTATGGCCGTGTCAGTTTCGACGCAAATTACGGTAGTGGAGATGGGGTTACGTTTACAGGAACTGGAGTGGCTAATTCTTTTTCTTTTTCAACTCGCGCTTTGCCCTCGCCAAACGGGATCGTTTATTTGAAAAACAACAAAAACCCACCGGAAGGACGAATGGTGAACGTCAACAGTATGGGTGGGGTGCGTATTCAGAAGTATAACCCGTGAATTGGAGCTACCACAACATGAATCTATCTAAAGACAGCAAGGGCTTCAGCATTCTCGAAGTGCTCATCGCCATCTGCTTGCTTTCCATAGGCATTATGGGATTGGCCACGTTGCAGTCTCGGGGCATACGGGGAAATGACCTGGGAAACCGCACAAGCCAAGCCCTTGCCCTAGCCCAAGATCAACTGGAGCAATTGATCAATTCTGGTAGCGGTACTAATTATCCTTTGACGCCAACCGCGAGTACTCCTGACCCGTACAATCCCATTGATGAGACAGGCAGTGGGGGCGGCATCTTTACAAGAGTCTGGCAGATTCAAGACAACACTCCTGTGAACGGCTCTCAAACCATAACTGTGACTGTGACTTGGAACGATATTATTGGACAACACCGCGTGAACGTCGATGGTGTCATATCCAGTGACGGCTACTAATAGGGGACCCTAAGATGATACCTTTATGTTTGCACAAGACGGATCGTGGGTTCACTCTGATAGAGCTCCTCGTAGCCCTGGTCCTTGGCCTGGTAGTGCTTGCGGCAGTCCTTAATATCTTTGTGAGCCAGAACCGGACCAATGCCGTTCAGCAAGAAGTCGCCTATGCCCAGCAAAATGTCAGGGCAGCCATGGATATTATTGCACGAGAGATAAGAGGGGCCGGCTATGATCCTCAAAACAATGGTTTTGATGTTATACAGACAGCTACGTCAAATACGATCCGGGTGCTTTCCAACCTGAGCGGAGACGACGAAGCTGGAAATCCGAATGACGCAAACGAGGATGTTACATACACGATAGACAATACGAACCGGCGGATAACCAGGATGGGAAACCCTATGATTGAAGAGGTTGTTCCCAACAGCCTGCTGTTTACCTATTTCAAGGCTGATGGCACGTCTTTTGTTCCCGCCAACCAGACGGATCGCAATGATATCCGGGTCGTTGCCATACAATTTCAGGTGCACACACAAAACGAGGATCCCGGCTTTGCCGGTGGGTATGACTTGTATTCTTCAACTACGGGCACCTGCCGGACCAGAACCCTTGCGACCAGGGTTCGAATTCGCAACATGGGCTTTCAGGATTTAGAATAGGAGAAAAAATTGAACCTAAATAATGAAAAAGGGGCAGTCCTGGTTGTTAGTCTCATTATTATGGGCCTGTTGATGGTGATCGGCACATCCATTACCATGACATCATCTATTGAGCTAAACGTTGCCCGGAATGAAAAGGTGGCAAAAACGGCCTTCTACCGGGCCGAAAACGGTCGAATTATGGCCTCCAAAGCCATCCTATCTGCTGACGCCGGAACGACCTGGACTGACGGCGCCAGTTTTGAGGGCAACGCCGATATTACGATGGCAGATGGGAGTTTTTTCACTGAAGGATTTGATGTGAGCAACACGGTGGATAATGTGTCGTCAAACCCGGACATGCAGTTGTCAGGTAACCTTGGGGCAGATCTGGATATTGATAAGATACAAGTAGGACCTATGCCAGGCGCTTCGGCAGAGTTTGGAGCAGGATATGAAGGCGTGGGGCACGAGGGCATGGTCCAGGCTATTTATCGAATAGACAGCATTGGACGAGAGCCAAGCGGTTCTGAGGCCAGGGTGCAGCTTCAATACAGATTGCTGCCTTATTGAGTAGAAAAGGAGACAGATTATGTTTAAAAAATTTATATATATCATGTCCATGCTTTTGTTTGCAATGTATTTTGCCGCAAGCATTCCCTCCATGGTAGTGACTAATACTGCCAGGGCAGCGACCAATAGCGAGTTTGCAGCGCAGCCCCCGTTTCTTCCGGGAAATGTTCCGCCCCTTGTGATGCTTGCCATGTCCAAGGACCACAAGCTTTTCTACAAGGCCTACACAGATTACTCCGACTTGGACGGCGACGACTCACTGGATACGAGCTATGAACACTCTATCGATTATTACGGATATTTTGATTGCTACAAATGCTACAAATATCTGAGTAATCGATTTGAACCTGTGAGAGTTTCAGATGGTAATGACAAGATTTGCGATGAAGTAAACGAGTGGAGCGGAAACTTCCTCAACTGGTCTACCATGGCCAGGATTGACACTTTGAGAAAGGTCTTGTACGGAGGATACCGCTCCACAGATGACAATACGGAAACTGTACTGGAAAGGACGTTTATCCCGCAAGATGCTCACAGCTGGGTGAAGATATATACACCCGGCGCTGGTGACCCCTCGATCAGCGATCTGACCCCCTTCAGTGAAACCACCATCTCCATTTGTAACACGACCAAAGACAGTTATGGCAATGCGCCTTTGATGCGAGTGGCAAACGGCAACCAGAGTGGTGAGGCCGGTTGGCCGAGGTGGTCTTCCAACGAGAGGTGGCAGTGTGCATGTGATGGGGAAGGTAAAAGCGGCACCAATAGCCTGAGGCCCCATCAGACCAATGACTTGCTTGGGGATTACAATGTAAGGGTCCAGGTCTGTGTTTCCGGTCTTATCGGTTCAGAAAAATGCAAGACATATCCAAACGGAAACATCAAGCCCTACGGGTTGTTGCAGACCTATGGTGAAGCAGACAAGATGTATTTCGGCCTTATGACAGGTTCTTATACCAAGAACAAGTCAGGCGGTGTGTTAAGAAAAAACACCAGTTCCTTTACCGACGAGATTACGGCAGATACCGGTATTTTTACTGGGTCTGCCGGCATCATAGATACCTTGAACAAGATAGAGATCGTTAGATACAACTATGGTGATGGCACTTATAACAGTACGGACAGTTGCAACTGGGGGTTGTCAAGTTTCAGCGACGGCCAGTGCACGAACTGGGGAAACCCCATCGGAGAGATATATTATGAGGCCCTTAGGTATTTCTCAGGCAAAACCAGCGCCACGTCTGCGTTTTCGACTGATGACAGCAGCATTATTTCCGGTCTTTCTCCGGTGACCTGGAGCGATCCATACGGTTATCCCTATCCCTATTGTTCCAAGCCTTTTGTCATGGTGATAAGTGATGTGAACCCCAGTTTTGACTCCAACCAGATCCCTGGGAGTTACTTTAACAGCTTTACCGGCGACCTTTCATTAGACGTAGAGACGGAGACCGATACCATTGGGTCAAACGAGAGTCTAAGTGGTGACTATTTCATAGGCCAGAGCGGGGCAACGAGCGATGACACCTGCACGGCGAAGACCGTGTCCTCCAATCTGGGCGATTGCAGGGGGCTGTGTCCGGAAGAGCCGGGAAGGCAAGGAAGCTACTATCTGGCTGGTTTGAGTTACTGGGGAAAAACGAACGACCTGAGAACGGACCTGACAGACTACAACTTTGAACAATCGGTGAGCACATACTCGATCGCCTTGAGTTCTCCACTGCCTGAGATCGAGCTGTCTGTGAGCGGCAACACCGTAAAAGTGATGCCTGCATGTTACAACAACGACACGGGTCGGAACTGCGCCCTGGTACACTTTCAGGTCCTGACCCAGACTGCCACGTCCGGGAGCTTTTATGTAAACTGGGAAGACTCGGAGCAGGGCGGTGACTATGACATGGATGCTGACTGCATCGTGTATTACGAGATAAGCGGCAACCAGGTGACCTTTAAGGTTGAAACAACAAATTCCTCAACAGGCTATGACCTGGATCTTGGCTACGTAGTGAGTGGAACGACTGATGACGGCGTTCATTATATTGGCAGCAACGACGGGCATTGGTTTTCGAACCGAACCTGCAGCGACTCGGAAACTTGTAATGATGGGGACGGTGTCGGACGCTACGAGAGCGCTTGCACCCAAGACTATTGGTGCGGTCAAAAGACCCACACTGCAGGCACTGCCGCTGCCTCTCATCTAAAAAACCCTCTGTGGTACGCGGCCAAATGGGGCGGGTTTGACGATAAGAATGATAATGACCTCCCGGATCAAACTGCCGAGTGGGATGAAGACGGCGATAACACGCCTGATACGTATTTCTATGTGACCAACCCCTTAGAGCTTGAGGAGCAGCTCGGAGAGGCCTTTGCCAGGATCTTGGAACGAATGTCTTCAGGTACGGCCGCTGCGGTGGTGGCCGACTCACAGTCCGGCGTCGGGGCCTTGTATCAGGCCATATTCTTCCCTCAACTTACCGATGCAAACGGCAAGGAGGTCTCCTGGATTGGTGATGTGAAAGCCTTGTGGCTCGATGAATACGGCAATATCCGTGAAGACACGGACAGCAATGCTGTAATGAGCCTGACTTCAGACAGGATCATTACGTTCTATTTTGACGAAAGCAATTCCCGGACCCGTGTTAAGAGATATACCGATACAGATGGCAATGGTGAAGCTGATTCAGGATCAGAAGCGATTGTGGAGGTGGATGACATTAGCCCTATTTGGTCGGCCGGAAAATCATTGGCCCAAAGAGATTTGAGCTCCAGTCCCCGTGACATCAAGACCTGGGTTGATGATCTAAGTAGCGGCACCGTGGGTTCGGTCGACAGCGGCGAGGTCGTATCGTTTAACGCGAGCAACGCAAGTGACTTGCGACCTTATCTGGCAGTTGAAACAAGCGGCACCACGGAGACGACCAAGCTGATCAATTACATCTGCGGCGAAGAGCAGACAGGATATCGGAGCCGCACCATTGCTGTGGATGGCACGGACAGGGTTTGGAGGCTTGGAGATATTGTCTATTCCACGCCCACGGTCGTGGGCGCGCCCAAGGAACGATATGAGGTCATTTACGGCGATACCAGCTATGCCAGCTTCAAGAGCGCACACAAGGACAGGCGGCAGGTTGTCTACGCTGGCGCCAATGACGGAATGCTCCACGCTTTTAACGCCGGATTTTACAATGAATCGACATACACATTCTCAGACGGGACGGGTTATACCCTCGGGCAGGAGCTGTGGGCCTACATTCCGTACAATCTTTTACCTCACGTTCAATGGCTGGCCTTGGAAGATTACAGCCATGTCTTTTATGTAGATCTCAAACCGAAAGTAATTGACGCAAAGATTTTTACGCCAGATTCAACAACACATATTGGTGGCTGGGGTACTGTTTTGGTGGGCGGTATGCGTTTAGGAGGAGGGACTTTCGAGCTGAGTGAGTCAGAGGTCAACTATGACTGGGACGGCGACTCAACGATAGAGGCGGGTGTGAAAAAGACCTTCCGGTCTGCCTATTTTGCCTTTGACATCACAGACCCGCTGAATCCGGAGCTGCTGTGGGAGTTCACAGATGCCGATCTTGGGTTTACAACTTCTTATCCAGCCATAGTTGGTGTGGATGGAAGTGCGTGGTTGCTGGCCTTTGGCAACGGACCGACAGACTACAACGGAACCAGCAGTAATACAGGAAGAACCTATGTGGTTAAGCTCAGTACCGCTGAGCAGAGGAACAATTCTCCCATTACTACCGGCGGGAACACTACATTCATGGGAGATCCAACCTCCGTGGATACCGATATTTCTACCTCACAATGCAGCGGGGGGACCTGTTCATACTCACCTGACATCTTTTACATAGGAAATTCGGCAGGCCAGTTGTACCGAATAACAGGCACGGGCCTTTCGTGGGCAGGGACCCCGTCGCTTTTCCTGGATTTGGGCGGGGGCACAAAGCCGATTACTTCAGGCCCTGCAGTTGCCCAAGACGACAATGATCGGCTGTGGGTCTATTTCGGTACAGGCAAACTGCTCACCGACAGCGATCAGTTGAACACAGCTACCCAGGCATTGGTAGGCGTGAAAGAGCCAACAGATTTTAGCAGCCCCAGACCAAATTTCACATATGCCACGGTTTCTAATCTTTTGGACACCACTGATTATACTGTCTTTGAAGGGGGTTCTGTGGATACGGACGACGATCTGTCGAACGGAACGGAGACGACATTTATTGGCCTTGAGAATGAGATCGAACAAGGTTCGGGCGATTCAGATTATGACGGATGGATTATCGATCTCACAGGAGGAGAGCGGTGCATTACGAAACCTACGGTTCTCGGCGGTCTAGCTACTTTTTCTTCCTATCTGCCCGATGTTGCCGATATATGCAGGCATGAAGGGGAAAGCTATTTGAATGCCATATATTATAAGACAGGAACTGCCAGTTGGGAAAGTGTTATCGGCACGGATGACAGCACGACCATAACTGAAGGTGGGGAAACCAAGGCGAAAGTAAAGAGACGAATATCCCTGGGCTATGGTGTGGCATCCTCCCCAAGCCTTCACATTGGCACAACAGAAGGCGCCAAGGTCATCATTCAAACCAGTACAGGAGAGATCGTTGAGATAAGGGAGGAAAACCTCCCTGCGGCATACAAGAGCAGGCCTCTTAACTGGGTTCAAGTGGGGAACTAGCTTGCATCAGAAAATGGGCAAAAGCTTCTTTTGTTCTGAGACAGGACTAGGGTGAAGAGGCGGAAAATTGGGGATTGATTCATATAGAAAGGCGAGATGTTTTGCCAATGGAAAGGAGAATGTCATGATGTTCACGAGGTTTCTTCGCCTTTTTGGGGTATGTTTAGTTGTTGTGACTTTTTGCGTTGAATGGGCGAGCGCTCAAGATGTGTCGTACGGTCAAGTTGCACGGCAAGACTTGAAAAACGCTTATGCCATTGCTCAGACTTACTTCACCGATGATCCTGGCGGTGCACTCGAGATGGCAGATCTCTATGGCTATGGATTTCGGAGGACTGACAGTGAAACAATCAAGATTGTGAATGGTCGCAGGGATCATTTAGTAATAACTGGCGGCAAATACATAGTAGATAAAGATGGCCGGATAAGTATTCGAGGTGTGAAAGGACAAAAAGTAATAGGTTCAAAGTCTGGGAGGTGATAGCTGTTTTTGGCCCGGCGCCAACGGGAGGTTGTCTTGTCTAAGGGGGCCTCTTTCTTGCGCATTTAAAACTGTTGGTTTCGCCAAGAGTCTCAACTACGCCGATGGCGTGGTCATTTTGAACCAAGCGAGAGATCCTTCCGACGTAGCATGCTGAAAATATAAAATTTCTCCCTGCCAATAGCGGGATCGAAATTCTGCCGCGGACGGAACCGAACCCGACTTTTTGCGAGATCGTCAAACTCGTGATTCGAAATCAGGAAAAATCTCACCTTCCAGCCCACTCCTTTTTTCTTCCCTTACACGATTTCTTGTGTTAAAAAGTGTCACAGACAAGGTGCTTAGAAGAATAGCGTTCTTCCCACAAGTGACTTCCACTAAGACAACCCATGAAATCTTCGACCACCGGGTTCATTCTTATCATTATACTGTTTTTTTTGTCCGCCGCTCCGGCGTTGGGAGCAAAGCCGTACAAGATTTATGTTATCAACAGGTACGGGGCGTGGGATGTTGTATGCGATTCTTATACGGTTCAAAAGGATGACCACGTCTGGGATATCCTCCGTCGAAAGGGACGCATTGCAGAAGATGATTTCCCGAGGTTTGTTTCGATCCTGAAAGACCTTAACCCCCACATCAAAGATGTGAACAAGATCTATCCCGACCAGAATATTTTGGTCCCTCTAAAGCAGATACAGGCCAAGGAAGGCCACGCAGAAGCGGGGCCGCGCTATATCACTATTCCCATCATACCGGATGTGCTTTACAAAAGCCGCAAGGTGGACGCAGGCGAGTGTCTGTCCAAGATAGTGACAGCTTACCTCGGGGTGCGGTGGGATCGGCTTTCCAAGGCCTACTTCCAGACCTTCAGGCGTCTCAACCCACGTATCAAGAATTTGGATCTTATTTACCCCGGCCAGAAAATACGCATTCCCGAGTTGTCTTTTCAGGAACATCCTGCTGCAACACCTGGTTCTGGAGTTGCCAAGGAAGATCTGCCTGTTCAGATAACGGCCCGGGCTGAGGTTGAAGCGAGAACAGCACGTCCGAAATCTGCTTTTGCATTGCCTGCCGAGACGCAGCCAGTTGAAGACGAGATAATGGAGTCAGATGCCGAAGACGCATCCGTCACAGAGCCTGAGCCGCCAGCCAGCGAAGAAGAAATGGCTGCTAAGACGAAGACCGGTGACGAGGTTGCTCAGGCTGTAGCCCTGCCCCCGAAGCCTGCCGCTCCTTTGCCAGTTGAGGCAGCGCCGGCAGAGGAGAAGATTTCCAAGCTGGTTACCCATGAGCCATCTGCCCCGGAGTCCAGACCGGTTACACCCGAGGAAGACGTTCCTGATCAGCCAATTTCAGAGGAAGAGGTTCAAGCAGATGCTACGTTCCCGATCTCGAAGCCCTTGGCTCCGTCAACGGTTGAGACACCTGCGGCAGAAAAGGAAATGGCTAAGGATGAGACAGCGGCAGCTAGCGTGAATGTTTCGAGGTCTCAGGGAATTTCATCAAAAAAGGATGTCAGTTTAGTTGGTCCTGGCAAGACGACACACGTACCTGGGTGGCAGGAAGTTGTTTCCGGAATAGCAGACGAACTTGGCGGCAAGCTGTTGGCGTCTGGTAGATGTTACTTCCCGGGAAAGGACCGGAGCGATATCGCACTGGACCTTGCGGCCTTTCCGGTCATCGAACTAAAGAACGGACAGCATCTTCTGTTTGAAACGGGAGCCAGGCTTACACACGACGTAGAGGAAGCCATACGCGCTTCCTGGGAAGGGCTGTTGATTATTCACGCAGATGCCCAAGAGGCAGATGCCGTGGTGCTGGATAAGGTGTTCCGTGCCGTGTTGGGCGAAAGAGTTCAAAAGGTTCTCGACCTTCCGGCGCTGGATGATGGTGTTCTGGTCACCTTGCGAGGTGATTGGGTTTTTCCTCAAGAGGCTGAAAAGGGGATGCGAACCAAATATCATTGCATAACATTGATTGAGACTCCTGAGGAGTACTCTTCCAGTTCGGTTGTTGAATATTTTGCGGAAGAAAATATCCGGGTTATTGACATACTGACAACAGCAATCGTGGAGAACAAGCCCCCCTCTTTGCAGGATAAGAAATCGGAAGAGTCCTCCGTCTCTACCATAGATGGATCAGGCCGGGAGGCCTTTGTGTCAGGGCTTGTCAGGGCAATAGGATATTCCTATGAGCCCGGAGTCCCCTTGTCGTTTGATTATGCCGGCTTTCAGGTTCAGACAACTGCGAATCTTATATACGGGGGAGACGGTCTGGATATCGTGGTCGATTTCGGGACCTTTTACGGTGACGCAAAATCCGCCATTCAAGCAGGAGGGTTGAACGTGCTATCGATTCGGCCTGATGATGACTTGCTGACTATTGCAAAAAATGTTCTTGAGGCGCTGGGGTCTTCCTATACCGAGGCCCCGGTTTTCTTTGCCGCAAACCGAAAGCTCGCCAAGACTACTTCTCTTGCTATTCCGGGCTTTCTGATTTCACATGGGAAGGAGAAGAGATCTCTGCTGGCACGTGGGCAACTCCACCCGAACCTGCTTGATTTCTTGAGTGAACAACAGATAAGGATCTTGAAGATAAGAGAATGGCCCCGCTAGGATCGTTCCAATATCTTTTTTGCACAACCATTATCATTCAATGTTGACGGCTTCGGAAAAAGTCGAAAAACATGTCATTGCGAGCGGAGCGAAGCAATCTCTCTGCTATAACTACTTGTATTTATGAGATTGCAGAGCCTGTTCCGAGCCAAGTATTTTTGGGAAAAGGCAATCCGTTAAACAACGAGATTGCTTCGGCTTCCTTCGTCAGCCTCGCAATGACAGGCGAGGGAGTTCACTCCTCGCAATGACCGGATTCATAATTTTTTACGAATGCATCACAGATGACCACCACAAGGAGCTAGGATATGAATAGACGGTTCGTATTGTTCTTGGCGTTTCTGACTATTTGCTTGGCATCAGTCTCATGCGCGTCAAATCTGGCCCTACGCAAGGACAAGGCTGCAGTCTCCAGGACAATTGGCGAGGGATACCTGGCAGAGGGCAATGTCAGCGCAGCCCTGGGAGAATTGCTAAAGGCAGAAAAGCTCTACGACAAGGATCCCCATATTCATCATGATCTGGGCCTGGCTTATTTTGCAAAAGAAGAATTCGAGCTGGCTATTAGCCATTTTGACAAGGCCGTGGATCTCAAGCCTGACTATTCGGAAGCCTTCAATAGCATGGGTACTGTCTATTTGAGATTGAAGGAGTGGGACAAGGCCATATCATGTTTCAACAAGGCCCGGGCCAATCTGCTCTATGCCACGCCATATTTTGCCCTGAACAACCTGGGTGACGCATACCGGGGGGGAAAAAGCTACGAACTGGCCATAGACTTTTACAAGAAGGCCCTTGAAGACAACCCGCATTTTGCAAACGCGCACCGGGGCTTGGGGTTGACTTATCTGGACTTGGGCGACTATGAGGCTGCTGTTCGTTCCTTGGAAAAGGCTGTTAAGTATGCCCCCGGCTTTGCCCCCGCCCAGTATGATCTGGGTCGGGCCTATGGTGGAAAATACGACACGGAAAAGGCCATGGCAGCCTTCAAAAAAGTTGTTGTGCTTGTGCCGGACTCCTCACTCGCTGACAGAGCCCGGGCAGAGATCAGGAAATTGCAGGAATATTGATGCACTCGTAAAAAGTCGTCACCCCGGCGAAAGCCGGGGTCCAGGTCAGTCATAAGTTGCTGATCCGCCTCCGCCGGAATGACAAAAAAGGACGTTTTTTGACTTTTTACGAAACCATCAATATTGAGGGATTGAAAAATTATGGAGATGGTGTGCGGAGTTTTGCCCCGGGTTCTATGTCCTTTTCAGCCATGGTTACCAGGGCCGTAGCAGTTGTATCCTCGGTATGAAGGATCAGAACCCTGCCAAAATCGACAGGTGACAGCAGCACCTCCTCTTTTCCCTTTGTGTCGAGGTATTCCTTGTCCTGATAGTATATGCTGTATGATTGTCCCACCTTGATGCCGTCTTTGCGCCCCTTGTCAACAAAAACAACGGCCTGGTCACCGAACATGGTCTGGTTTTCCTCAGAGACCAAGACCTTGCCGTTAATTCCCTTCTTGCTCTCAGTGAGAATAATCTTTGGCGATCGTGCATTGTAGGGCATCAGCAGGTCATTGATTTCAATATGCCGGAAGGATTCAACGACCCTGGCCGTGGAATATTTTGCCTGCACGCCGGCAATTTCAATCACGCCCACTATATAGTGCTGGATTCCAACAAGGGTCTTGGTTTCCTGGTCCTTTACGGCGTCCAGTGTACGAAACACGGTGAAGCGATTCCCAGACCTAAAAGCAGTCTTTTCCGTGGGTCGGACATAGATCAGGTCACCCTCACTGATCATGACCTTGTCTTCCTTGACCCTGAAGATGGCGCCCGACGGGGGATAAGGCTCTTTTCTTACGAAACCTATGCTGTCAATGGGGGGATAGAGGTAGCATGATGGCTCTTTTTTCTTTTCAACCTCAGGCGTTGGTTCAAGGCTGGGACTTGCCTCGGAAACCATCTCCATCGCCTCGCGGTTGAAAATACGAATCCGGTTTCCCGGATAGATCCAGTGGGGGTTGGGAATCTCTTTGTTTTTTTGCCAGAGATCAGGCCAGACCCAGGGGGAGTCAAAAAAATGTTCGGAGAGATCCCAAAGGGTGTCTCCCTTTTGGATCGTATAGTACAGCCCGGAATCGAGCTTGTGGGTCTTGAGTTGGTCCTGCGCGTGAGAACCCACAGGGAACAGCCACAGGGCAATGAAGACCACAAGAAAAAAAGAAACGGTTTTTGAAACGTATCTAGCGTTCATCTAGGACCCCGGCCCTGATGTCTCCTCAAGCCTGATGATTTTCGGCGTAATAAAAACCAAAAGCTCTTCTTTGGTCTTGACGGTTTTCCTCTCCTTAAATAGCCATCCGAAAAAGGGAATCTTTGAAAGCCAGGGGACCCGCGCTTCAGAAACGGAGTCAGTCGTGACCAGAATTCCTCCGATCACTATCGTCTGTCCGTCGTTAACAAAGAGCTCTGTTTCTGCCGTGTTCGTATCAATAGCCGGGTTGCCCGCAACGGTGTTGGACCAATCAGGCGCGCCCTTCTCAGCGTAGATTTCCATACGGATGCGGTTGTCTCTCGTGATTTGAGGCGTTACGCTCAGTTCGATCCCCGCCTCTTCGGTCTTGATGCTGGTTGTGTTATCTTCTATGACCTGAAAAGGGATTTTGGTCACCTGCTTTATGGTTGCTTTCTTATTATCCAGTGTGAGAATCTTCGGAGCAGATACGGTCCTGCCTTTTCCCTGCTCTTCCATGGCCAGCAGTCTGATATCAAGGTTAAGAACGGTTCCTCCTATTCTGCCGAATGTAAAGCCCAGGCCGCTTGTGATACTCGCCGGGGGGAGATTGACCGCGTAATTCTGAGTGGCGGATGAATAAGTCTGGCCTCCAAAAAGCCTTCCCGATGTCGTGGCATTACCGTCGGTGCCGGTAGCGTAATAATCTCCACCCCACTGAACCCCGAGATCCCGTGTAAAATTGGTGTCTGCCTCAACGATCCGGGCCTCTATCAACACCTGGCGGGTGGCGATTTCCTGGTTGGCGTCGTCCAACTCTGTAATCAGCTTTTTGGCATTATCCAAGGCCTCACGTTCATCCTTAATAATAATCATGTTGGTGCCGTCATCAACAGTGACCTTTCCGCGATCACTCTTGACTTCATCTAAGTGCGTTTTCAAGGAAGAGGCATCCGCATAGTCGAGCTTAATATATTCCGTAACCAAAGGCTCGAGCTCTTTGGCATCCTGTTCGGCCTTGGTTTTTGCCTCAAGGGCTTTGAGCTCTTTTGCCAGAGTGTCAAGTTTTGCGATGCGAACGACATTGCCTTCAACAACTGTTCCGAGGTTGTTCATTTTGAGAATTAGATCCAGAACCTGATCCCAAGGGACATTGACGAGTTTTAGGGTGACCCTTCCTTTGACGTCCTGGCCGATGACGAAGTTCTTTCCGCTGACCTCATGAAGGATTCGAAAAATATTGTGAATATCCGCATCCTGGAAATCAAGAGATATTTTTTCCCCCGCGAAGGTCTTGCCCTCTTCGGTCACAACGGGTTTTTCAGGGGGCCTTGTAACTTCTTTTATGACCGCTGCCTCCGTCTCTTTCATCGCCTGGATCCATCCGGGTTTTTCCGCTTCCGGCATGGGCCTTGGGGGGACTGAGGAGGCTTCAAAGTCAACAACGCACACATTTTTTTTCTGATGAACTCTAAAGGGAACCGCTTCCCTGAGTTCAATGGCGATGACGGCCGTGTCTCCTATTTTTGTGCTCTGTATGGGAAAAATACGGTCTACGGCGCTCTTGAATCGCGTTGTAATAAGGGGGCGTCTTCGAAAGTCAGGAATCCTGGTATTAAAGAGCTTTAACAGGAGCCTTTTGTCCGAGGACTTCTGTGTTTCATATCGGATCTGACTCGTTGTTCCCACAGTGACACGGGATTTGCCGTCTTCAAGCATTTGGAAGTCGATTTGGTTGACCCAGGCTGCTGCCTTTTTGATTTTTTCGGATGTGACTTGAGCTTCAACCGGGGTTTCAGACCTTGCCATTTTCCGTGTTTCGGGTTGGACCTTTTTGGCGATTTGAGGGGCCTTTTCCGGTTCCGGCTTCTTCGCCTCCCTGGGCTCCACAACCGATTTCCGCCTCAGGCGGACAAGCACCTGATTTTCAGCCCGTGTCACTTCGTAGGAAACGTCTCTGTTTAAGCGGATCTCGATCCGCGAAGAAGGCCTTTTCCTCCTCAACTCCGAGGCCTGAATAGCCTTGATCAGTGTGCTGTCCGGCGGCGAATAGCTATCTTGAATCCCCTCTAACGCCGTGTCCGGGAAATAGAGGACGACGCCAAGCGGGAACTGATGCTTCACTGCCGTGTAAGTGAGAGGTTGATTGGCATACATGATCACTTGGGATGTTTCTACGTCCTCAGAAACAGCGATTCTGTGAATTATTTTCTCCCCGGGAGTTGGCTCAGGCGCAACCGCTGCCGGTTTTGCAGGGGGCCCGGAAGCGCAACCCGCAAAGACAAAGAGAACTCCAAGCATAAACAACGGCCATTTCCTTTTCCAAATCGTTTTCTTGTTGCCAGTCATTTCATACATCTCCGACGTTTTTTGGAAACGTTAATTCCGTGGTTTGAAGCTCCATTTTACCCGAGAGGAAATCCTTGGTCTCCTCTTCAACGACGACCCTGTCCTTTAGCACTCGTTTCACTCGTCCAAAATTTGTGCCAACATATGTGCCTTTAGATATTATGTAGCCTTTGCCAGAAGGTTCCTCGACCAAGGCCTTATTTCCCGTAGGCGCCAGTATTACAGCAACGAGCTTGAGTTGGCCCAGGTCCACCCTCTGAAGTGGCGTGAGGGGCAGCCTCTTTTTCTTGGCCTCTCTCCTGGATGGGACGATACGTTCGGTTTCTGTTTCAAAAGGAGACTCAAAAGGATCGTGTTTTCCCCTGGGATCGTAAAAATAGTCGGGTCTCTTTCCGATCCCTTCGGCAAGCATTAGGCTGTCTGATTTTTTCGGCCGGATCAGGCCTTTTTTCTCAGGCAATGATGGCTCCACGGCCCTTTCGGAACCAGTCTGCGCAAGCCTGGTTCCATGTTCAGCCACGCGAGGTTCTAAGGGTATTTTTTCTGGCTGAGCAATCGGTTCTCTGGGCATGGCAATCTTCTTGCGCAATTCCGGTGGCTGTTGCGGAGTCTCGGAATCAGACCGATCTCCGCACCCGGCTGCAGCTACTATCATGAGCGTGACCGCAAGAAGCAACTTGCGAGCGCTGGCCGCGATAGTCATATCAGCCCTTTTTTTTCTTCTTTCCATTTGCGGGTTTCTTTTTTGCGTTTTCTATAAATCTATATGTGGTGGCTACACAAGATGTGTTCAGGTATCCTTCGGCTTTCTTAGAACCTTTTGCCTTCTTGATATTGATGTCAGAGACGTTGACGATTCTGGAGAGCCTTGACACTTTGTCAAAAAACATTGCCAGGTTGTGATATCCGCCGACGACCTCTATCTTTACAGGAATCTCGGCATAGAAACCCTTTGAAACCTCCTTCGCCGGTTTGAACAACAGAAACTCCAGGCCCGAATGCCTTCCCGATTTTGATATGCTCTCCAGGAGGCTCGGGATTTCCTTCTTGTCTGGCAGAAGGCGAAGAACAAGCCTGAACTTTCCCTGGGCATCGTTGTATTGTTTCTGGTATTTTTTGAGGTTCTTTGCACCAGCCTTTGCTTTTGTCAACTTGATTTCGATATCCTCGAATTCTTGCTTCAGCTCACTGACCCGGCTGGATTGCGGCATGTAGATGAGATAATAAAACAGTCCGCCAAAAAGCAGAAATGTTCCGATACAGATCGCAGCTCTCTGTGCACGGGTCAGCGCCGCAATCTTATCAAAAGGTAAACTTGGGAGGGACTTTCCAGCCATTTATCCTCAAGGGGTTGTCGGTTTCTTCTGGGGTTGTCGGCTCAGCATACAGGTCAATATGAACTCTTTAAACTTTTTGTCCTGCTTCAGTTTGACTTGCTTTGAAGATATGAGGTCAACACCACCAAAAACGGGCGATTCTTCAAGCCGAGTCATGAAATCTGCAACAGTCTTGTTGTCGCTAGCCACACCTGCAAGCTTAATGGTTCCGTTCTTTTCCGTCAGGCTCTTAAGCCACATCTTGTCTGCCACCACGTAGTTGGTGAGGGCATCCATGAAACGGACCGGACCGGTTCGATTCGCTTCAAGCTTGACTATAACATCCATCTTTGCTTCGAGTTTCCGAAGCTCTTTTGTAATCTTATTCACCTGCTTGGCTATCGCCTCATATTTTTTCAGGTCTGACTGGGCCAATTCGATGTCTTGGTTGAGCTTGGATATCTTGCGGTTCGTCGAAATTGCAAGGTAAGCCATTACACAAAAGGCAAAAACAAGACACAGGCAGAAGACGGAGACCTGACGACGAATGTTTTCCTTCTTGCGTGCGGCTCGAATTGGTAAAAGGTTAATCCTGATCATTTGTCGCCCACCTTCCTGGATGCCAGGCCGATGCAGATAGTAGCTTGAGGGGCTATGCTCTTAAGATAATTCGTGTCATGATCCTTTTCATTGATGTCCAGAGACCTGAAGGGATCGAACATCTCCACCTTACAAGAAGTCTCTGTCGCCAGGTGCTGGACAAACCCCGGGGTCTGAGTTGCGCCTCCGCTCAAGAGAATTTGCTTAATATTCTCGTCAGGATATGTGGAATAGTAGAAGTCTGTCACCCGCCTGATTTCACTGCACCAGTTTGAGACAAAGGACAAGATGATCTCATCGAGGTCTTCCTTGGGCACCTTGCCGGAATCCTTGCCCAGCTTTATGTCCTCTGCCTCGTCAAAGGAACAAGAAAACTGTGTGGCAATCTCTCTAGTGATTTCTTCTCCGCCGATAGCCACGTCTCGGGTAAATGCGGACACATTATTCTTAACAATATTGACATTGAGTTTATTGGCTCCAACATCTACGAGCGCAACACTCTTTTCTTCCCGCAGGTAATTGTCTTCAAATACCTTCTCCAACACAAAAACGTCGACATCGAGCACACATGGGTTGAGATCGGCCATTTCTAGAAGGTCTATGTGTTCATTAACGACCTCCTGCTTGGCAGCAACAAGCATAACATTCATTTGATTCGGATTCGCTTCATGGTCGCCAAGTATATGAAAATCAATGTTCACGTCTTGGACATCAAATGGAATGTACTGTTCGGCCTCATATTGGATATTGTCGTGGAGTTCCTCCTCCGCCATCTTCGCCACTACAATTTTCTTGATAATTACGGAATAGCCGGAGATCGATGTTGCAACATTTTGCTCTTTTACGTTCAAGTTCCTTGCCAGGCTTTTGATAGTATCGGCAACTACTTCGGGTTTCTTAATACGTCCCTCAACGATGGCGCCTTGCGGCAAGTTGGCCATGCCGAACTTTTTTAGGATCCGTTGTTCCCCTTTTTCCACGACCTCGCCCAGCTTGACAGTCCGGGAACCGATATCCAGGCCGATGAGGTGTTCTTTCTTTGCAAAAAGCATATGGCTCCTTTAGTCAGCGAATATCTTGTTCTTGTCGGTAAGTCTGTAGCCGAGAGCCAAGAGGAGCTTTCTTTTTGTCTCCAAGCGGCAATTTTTCCCCTTTTCGATTCTATCAATGGTTATGGGTGAGACTCGGGCCTTTCTCGCAAGTTCGGCCTTGCTTATCAAAAGCGATTCCCGTATTTCTTTTAGCGCATTCCTGCCCATGCCAGCTCGTCTCCTGCTGGGTTCTGGTTCTGACTGTGTGCCATCCCCAAAGCCATGTTCATCCATGCAAAAAGAATTCTCACAACTTCTGAAACTGCCATATTGCTTGACGGGAAGATGCATGATTTGGGCCAACTTGTCAAGAAAATTACGCAAAATTATAGATAATTATTATCAAATGATGTCATTTGTATGTTGATAAAGTAAGCGTTTACAGGACCGTATATCCTGGTCCGTCGCCTCCTTCCGGACAGGTCCATGTGATATTGCCGTAGGGATCCTTAACCTCACACGTCTTGCAATGAAGACAATTTGAAGGGTTCAGCCGCAGCTTCTTTTCATGCGTGTCCTCGCTAATTTCCATTTCGTATACATTGCCCGGACAAAACCTTGTGCATGGAGACTGATAAGTGTCAAAACACTGATTAACACATAGATTAAGATCATGGACAATCAAGTGACATGGCTGATCCTCCCGGTGCTGCGTTTTGGATAGATATACACCGGTCAGTTTGTCCACAAAGAGCGCTTCATCATATTCATGTATTCCGTATCGTTGTTCTGAGGTCTCCAAGTCGTCATCCTTCAAGGATCGCAAGGAGCCTGAGTCTTTCTGGATGGACATCCTGTCAATGACACCTCTGCCACCTGTCAGATATTGGATACCCAAGTGGACAAGTTTTATCGGCATCTTCTTGGCTACGGCCTGGGCAAAATTCCTTCCCACATGGAGTTCCTGTTTCAACCAACTGTTTTCAATCATGTCACGGTAGCAAGACAACGCCTCTTGCGTGAAACCGCCTTTTGAGAAGGCCTCCAGAATTGCCTCCGCCGCAAGCATGCCCGATTTCATGGAGGTGTGGATTCCTTTAAGCGCCGGTGGATTCTGCATGGATGCTGTGGCGCCCACAAAAACCGCACCATCAACAGCCAGCTTCGGCACGGTGTAATATCCTCCGTTACCAATTACCCTGGCCCCTTGCTCAATCACCCGCCCGCCGGTTATGATCTCACGCACAAACGGATGCCCTTTGAATCTCAAGAATTCTTCATAGAGATCGAGCATGGGATCTTCATATCCCAATCCCACGACAAGGCCCAGGGTTACCTTGTTGTCCTTCATCTCATAAACAAAGCCGCCACTGTGGATGTCTAGCTTTAATGGATAGCCCAAGGTATGAATATCATTGGCAGAGCTGTCTGCAAAATAGTTCTTTTCAGGCAGCTCGATAACTTCTTTTATGCCGGTTTCAAAGGTTTGAGGCACCTTTCCGGAAAAGATGTTCAACTTCTTGGAAAGCTCTCTGAGAAGCGATCCTTTGGCGCCCTCTCCAAGTACTGTTACCTTTGCAATTATGTCCACGCCAGGCTCAAAGTTTGCCCTGGGTTGTCCATCCTTATCCAGGCCCTTATCTCCTGTGCGGACCCCGACGACGGTCTTGCCATCCTGGTCGTAAAGCACCTCTTTGCCCGCAAAGCCTGGGAAGATGTTCACGCCCAAATCCTCAGCAATGGCAGCAAGCCAGCGGACAAACCTGGAGAGGCTTATGACGTGGAATCCGTTGTTTTTCATGTACCGTGGCACGAAAGGTATGGAATATTGGGACCTCTCGGTCAAAAAATAGAATTCGTCTCCCCGAACGTCTTTCTCAATAGGGCAGCCTGCTTCCCTGTAGTTTGCCACAAGCTCCTTGAGGGCTATAGGGTTTAGGACCGCGCCGCTTAAGGCATGAGAACCCACGTTAGCGCCCTTTTCAATTAACGCTACCTCAAGGTCAAGATTCTTATTTCTGGCCAGTTGCATCAGATGAACGGCGCCAGCAAGGTTTGCAGGGCCACCCCCAACAAACAGGACATCAAATTCGATTTGTTCTCTTGCACTAGTCATGGTTTTCCTCACGTGTGTTTTAGGTTGAGCCCGTTGAGCCGGTTTGCCGGCCAAGTGTTGATAATCTCGTAAAAAGTCGTCACTCCGGTGAAAACCGGAGTCCAGAGCCTTTGTAACTAGCTGAATAAACTGAATTCCGGCTTTCGGCGGAATGACAGTCCGCCGGAGGCGGATTTCGACTTTTTACGAGACCCTCAAGTGTTGACCGATCAAAAAAACTCTACCCATAGCTCACAACGTTTTCGACTCATCGCATATCACATAAAGCCGAAAGCTTAAAGTGGCGTCCCTACGAAAAATGTTTGACAACGGGAAAAGATGGGTATAAATTATCAGACGATAAAGCGGGCATAGCTCAGATTGGTAGAGTACAAGCTTCCCAAGCTTGGTGTCGCGGGTTCGAGCCCCGTTGCCCGCTCCAGTTTTGTCGTGCCTGAAAGTGAGCCCTATTCCCTTTTTGAGGCGATGCCTTGTGCGGCTAGGCAGCAAGGCATATATGCTTCGATGAGTGGAGTTGCTGATAATTTGTGCCTGTGGTTTTCTGTGTAAAGACTCAATAAAAAGGTTTATTGAGACGTAGATGTGATGCGGGAAACGGGCAATAGCCCGTTTTTTTTGTAGATGGATGAATGGACTGAAAGGTTTATCGCTGATGTGGAGGTCTTGGCGCAACCTCTCCTCAAGTCTGAAGGTATCACACTGATCGATGTGGAGTACCGAAGGGAGCATAGCGGGTGGACCCTCCGGTTGATTGTTGACAAGGACGGGGGCGTCACTCTAGGTGATTGCGCCGATGTGAGCAAGCAACTTGGAGACATCCTGGACGCAAAGATGGATGTGCGGAGACCGTATCACATGGAGGTTTCCTCTCCAGGTCTTGAGAGGCCGTTGACAAAACCAAAGCACTTTGTCCACTTTGAAGGCCGGCAAGTATTCATTATGACTGACAGTCCAATAGAAGGGAAAAGGAATTTCAGAGGAGTGTTGAAAGGGTTTTCCGATGGCGTGGTTAAAGTCGCTGTTGAGAAGCGGACTTTGGCAATTTCCTATGAGAATATCGTAAAGGCTCGACTCGATTATCATGATAGACCTGCTTCGTAGGACGGGTGCAGGGTGATCAATCGTACGATGTTGTAATCGGAATTACAATTAAGGTATGGAATATGTTAGAATCGGATGTCAAAAGGGTTATTGAGCAAGTTAGCCGTGATCGGGGTATTGACCGGGGAGTACTGATCAAGACCGTGGAAGAGGCCCTTAGGTCTGCGGCTAGAAAGAAATTCGGGACTACGGTGGACATCGAAGTCCATTTTGATGAGGAACTGGGTGAAATGGAAGTATTTCAGTTCAAAGATGTTGTTGTCCAGGTCACAGAGCCTGACCTCGAAATAAGTCTCGAAGAGGGCCGTAAGCTAGATCCTGAGTGTGAAGAGGGAGATAGTCTCGGTGTCAAGATGGATACCACCACCTTTGGGAGAATCGCTGCCCAGTCGGCAAAACAAGTCATAATCCAGAAGATGAAGGATGCTGAGCGAGACGTCGTATATGAGGGCTTTGTCGACAGAAAGGGAGAGATCATAAACGGCATCGTCCAGAGGATCGACAGGGGTGACATTATCGTTAACCTTGGTCGAACCGAGGCAGTTCTTCCGGCGCAGGAACAGGTTCCGAGGGAGGCTTATCGGAGAGGGGACAGGATTCGGGCTTATGTGCTGGATGTGCTTCGTGAAACCCGCGGCCCTCAGATAATACTGTCTAGGACCCACCCACAATTCCTTGTGACACTATTCAAGACCGAGGTGCCCGAAGTCACGGAAGGCATCGTGGACATCATGGGGGCGGCCCGCGAACCTGGTAGTCGAGCAAAGATTTCCGTTGCCTCCAATGATAGGGATATCGACCCGGTGGGGGCGTGTGTCGGCATGAAAGGAAGTCGGGTTCAAAGCGTAGTTCAGGAACTGAAAGGAGAGAAAATCGACATCATTCCCTGGCACAGCGACCCAGCAAGGTTCGTCTGCAATGCCCTGTCGCCAGCCGAAATCTCCCGTGTCGTGGTGGACGAAACCACCAGGTCTATGGAGGTGATTGTTCAGGATGAACATCTGGCAGTTGCCATTGGCAAACGGGGGCAAAACGTGCGTCTTGCTGGTAAGCTGACGGGCTGGAATATAGATGTTAGGAGCGAAAGCCAGTATAGTCATGACATGCGGGCTGGTTATGAATCCCTGATGGAGCTTCCCGGAATGGGAGCCGGCACGGCCGATGCCCTCTATGAACACGGTTTGTATTCAGTTGAAGAACTTGCCAGCGCCACGATTGATGAGCTCATTCAGATAAAGGGAATCGGTGAGACAAAGGCGCTAGCCCTATTGGAATCGGCTCAGCAGGTCCTTGAGAGGAGGCAGGAGTACGGGGATATTGTGGAAGATGAAGAAGTCTCGCATGTGTCTGGAGGGCAGGAGGACCCAAAGGGGGAGGCAGAGGAGACGGAGTCTTCAGATGAACCCACAACAGCGCCTTCTGAAAATTGATGAGTCAATAATGGGGTCCATCTTAGACTTGGAGGCAATGAATGGCGAAAATCCGAGTGTATGATCTTTCCAAACAGCTCAATACAACTAACAAAGACCTCTTGGACAGGTTAAGGGAGATGAATATTTCTGTGAAGAGTCACATGAGTGCAGTAGATGAAGAGACGGTAGCTCTCATCAAAGAGGTTATGTTTGGAGGAAAACCAGAGGTTGTCGTCGAAAAGCGGATCAAGGACACCGTCATCAGAAGACGTAAAAGACCCGGGAAGAGGCCGGCAGAAACGAAAGAAGTTTCCCTCCAGGCCGAGCCGGGAAGTGATACTGTCTCAGAAGTCAAACAAGTTGATGTATCAGTAGAAGCTGAAGTCGAACCGGATCAGGTCTCGCCTGCTGTGCCTGAAGAGCCATCAAAGGAAAAGGTTATCAAGTTGGTTGAGCCTAAAGAGGCAGAGACTGAGATTGAAGAGAAAAAGCCTGCAGAGCTTCCCGTTGAATCAAAGGATGCAGGAGCGGAGCCTGAGAAGGCAGAGCCGGCGAAGAAGGTTAGGGCCAAGAAAAGGCCCAGAATCAAGAGGGAGAAGCCTGCCAAGATCATCAAGTTGCCTTCTGTTGCTGCTCCTTCTGTCAAACCGATTTCTGAAACGGAATTGGCGGTGCCTGCCGAAGAAGGATTAAAACTTAAAAAACATCAGAAAGTTGCTCGAAGACATGAAGAGCCTCAGCCCGTTGCCAGAGGCAGAGAAAAGAAAAGGGAGATGCCGCCGGAACAAGATGTCGAAGGAGACAGGCGCTTTCTTAAGAAGAAGATTACTTTTCGGAAAAAGGAGGTTTTGGACAGGCAAGACCTTTATGACGGAAAAGCCCTCAGGGGTCGCAAGGGCCGAAGAGGCCGTAAGGGAAAGGTAGCCATCAAGGGCGAAAAACCCATTCTTACCACGCCAAAAGCCATTAAGCGTCGCATCAAGATCGACGATGCCATCATGATATCAGATCTGGCCAAGAGGATGGGGATTAAGGCCGGCGAAGTGATCAGGCAGTTGATGTCCTTGGGAGTCATGGCTTCACTGAATCAAGCCATCGATTTTGACACAGCAGTTGTAGTTGCCAGCGAGTTCAACTACGAGATCGAAAGGGCCGCTTTTGAGGAGGATAGTATCATACATATCGAGGAAGATAGTCCAGACCAATTGAGACCCAGGCCACCCGTTGTGACTATTATGGGGCACGTTGACCACGGGAAGACGTCTCTCCTGGATGCCATTCGTGAAACAAAAGTGATTGACGGTGAAGCTGGAGGCATCACACAGCATATCGGGGCATATTATGTCACTGTGGGAGACAGGCAGATCGTATTTCTTGACACACCCGGTCATGAGGCATTCACCTCCATGCGTGCAAGGGGCGCTGAAGTAACCGATTTGGTTGTGCTCGTGGTAGCTGCCGACGATGGCGCCATGCCTCAAACCATAGAAGCTATTAATCATGCCAAGGCAGCCGGCGTGCCTATCCTTGCGGCAATAAACAAGATTGACAAACCAGAAGCAGATCCTGATCGGGTGAAGCGCGAACTGGCCGAACAGGGCCTTGCCCCGGAAGACTGGGGTGGCGATACAGTCTTTGTGAACGTGTCAGCCAAGGAAAAGACAGGCCTTGAAGAGCTTCTTGAGATGATACTTCTTCAGGCCGACGTTCTGGAGCTGAAGGCAAATTCTGACAAACTCGCAACAGGGCGTGTTATTGAGGCAAGGCTAGATGTTGGCAGAGGTTCAGTAGCCACTGTGCTGGTTCAGGGGGGGACATTGCACACAGGCGATGCCGTGGTTTGTGGCCTTCATCACGGAAAAATTCGAGCCATGGCAGATGATAGGGGGCAACGTTTGGACAGCGCCGGGCCTTCCATGCCGGTTGAAATTCAGGGGCTTTCAGGGGTTCCGATGGCTGGCGACGAGTTTATTGCCGTGGCTGATGAAAAAATGGCAAAGCAGATTAGTCTGCATCGTGCGCAGAAGCAGCGCGTGCGAGAACTTGCAAAGACCAGCACGTTGACCCTGGAGAAGTATTATGAGCAGATGCAAGACGGTGTTGTCAAAGATCTGAACCTTATTATTCGGGCAGATGTTCAGGGATCTATCGAAGCTTTGTCTGAAGCCTTGCAGAATATCCCATCGAGCGAGGTCAAGGTAAACATCGTGCATTCCGCCACTGGATCCATGGCAGAATCAGACATCATGCTGGCCGCGGTCTCCAACGCCATTGTCGTTGGCTTCAATGTTCGGCCCAACCCTAAAGTGCGGGATCTTGCAAATGAACACAATGTGGACATTCGATTCTACGACGTGATCTACAATGTGATCAATGACATCAAGAAGGCCATTGTGGGTCTGATGGAGCCGACCTACAAAGAACATTTTATCGGACGGGCAGAGGTCAGGGAGGTATTTAGCATCACAAAGGTGGGAAACGTTGCGGGTTGTTACGTAACGGAAGGGAAGATCGAACGCGGCAGGCCGGTCCGGCTGATTCGTGATGGCGTTGTCATATATGACGGCAAGATGAAGTCTTTGCGCCGGTTCAAGGATGACGCCAAGGAAGTCCAAAGCGGATATGAATGTGGAATCGGGATTGAAAACTACAATGATGTGAAAGTCAACGACGTTATTGAGTGTTACCAGGTAGAGGAAGTGGCGCCTGTGCTTGAGTAGGGGGAAAGTGCCTGAAGTGAAGTAAAGTGATCTGAAGCGTCTACGGTTGCGTCTAGCGTTTTCAGGTTGCGCTGCTGGTATCGTGTATCGTTGTTTGGTTGCGGTCCCCAGCCGTCCCACGAAACGAGTGCCGCAACTACAACCACATGTATCTTATAACTTTAGGCATTTTACACACACAATGGTTATCGGAATAGGCACAATCGTCCTCAGGCTCCCTGGCAATACTTCCCTGAAGGGAAAGCGCAAGGTTGTGAAGAGTATCGTGAGCAGGCTTCGAAACACCTTTAACGCCTCAGTAGCCGAGGTGGGAGCCAACAACATTCACCAGCGCGCGGAGATAGGACTGGCTTTTGTGGGCAATGATCGGCGGGTCGTCAATTCAAAGCTGGATAAGGCCCTTAATCTTGTTGAGGCTATGCAGTTGGCCGAAATCATCGACACAGACATGGAGATTCTGAATCTGTGATCCGTGTTAAGCGAGCCGGCAGAGTGGGAAGCCTGATTCAAAAGGAATTATCTTATCTCCTGTCAACAAAAATCAAAGATCCCCGTTTGGATCTGGTGACAATCAGCCGGGTAAGTATGACTGACGACCTTCGTTCGGCTCGCATCTATTTCAGTGTTGCTGAAGGCCAGAGTCGAAACCAGGGTGTCCTGGCGGGCTTTGTGAGCGCTGAAGGTTATCTCAAACACGAATTGGGCAAGCGTTTGAAACTCAAATATGTGCCGGAACTCAAATTCGTCTATGATGAATCATTTGATCGGGCTGCTGCGTTAAACAGGATCTTTAAGACCATACATGATGAAACCGGTTCAGATGTCGACAAATAGTTTGAGGTTTGGGTAACTGTTCACGGTATGCGATCGGATGGAGAAGATCGGATGAACGGAATTGTGGTCGTGGATAAAGCCGCAGGCATGACATCTGCGCAAGTGGTGGCCAAGGTAAAGAGAATCCTGAGGGCAAAGAAGGTGGGTCATTGCGGTACTCTCGATCCATTTGCCACTGGCGTGTTGGTCTGCTGTATCAATCAGGCCACCCGGCTTGCCCAGTTTTTTTCACATGGGAAAAAGGGCTATGAAGCAGTTATGCGTCTTGGAATTCGAACCGACACCCAAGATCTGACCGGACGCATTGTTTCGAGAGAACCGACTCTGGCCGTAGCTGACCATGAGATAGGCCCGGTTTTTCGGCGCTTTTTGAACGTCAGAGAGCAGGCTCCCCCCGCCTTTTCGGCCCTTAAACACCATGGCGTGCCCCTCTACAAACTGGCGCGCAGGGGGACGTTTGTACAAAAACCCTCAAGACGAATTTCGATCTATGATCTAGCAGTGCTTGACGTCGACCTTCCCTATGTCCGCTTCAGGGTAAGTTGCAGTCAGGGAACCTATATTAGAACATTGTGTGCTGATATGGGAGATGCCCTGGGATGCGGCGCCCATTTAGTCCAGTTGCGTCGAACTGAAAGTAGCGGCTTTACGTTGGAAGAGACCATATCTTTACAAGGCATGGAGAGACTCGCGGCAACGGGCGAAGTCTCAAACTGCGTCATACCCATGAGCAACGCTCTAAAGGGAATTCCGGAGATCCAGGCCAGTCAGGGGCTGGCACGGAGGATACGACATGGCGAGCCGGTGACGGAGGAAAAGCTCGGACCAGTTGACGCCACAGGCGCTCTGTGGGTCAAGGTCACCGATGCCGATAGAAACCTGATTGCAGTGCTGGGGTCAAGGGAGAGAAAGGGCGTTTTGCCGTACGTGTGTGTATTTCCTGATCCGGATAAACCGGAAGCAGAACATAGAGAATTACCACGTAATGTTCTCAAGGCGAACGCCGCAAAACACGAAACAACGAAGACACGAAAAGGTATTTTTGCACAAATTCCGTGCCTTGAGCTTTTCGTGCTTTCGTGGTTGTTTCTGTAGATTCTTTGCCACTACAACGATGTTTGGAAATTCATACTGAAGAAACGCGAACAACGAGAAGAGGAGGTTTTCAAAGTGGTTTTCGCAGTGAAAGAAAAGAAGGATTTAATTGACCGGTTCAAACTGCATGAGGCGGACACGGGGTCTCCTGAGGTCCAAATTGCCCTGCTGACCCACCGTATCAGCTATCTGAACGAGCATTTTAAGGTCCACAAGAAAGATCACCATTCCAGACGAGGGTTGTTAAAACTGGTGGGCCAGCGAAGAAGGCTGTTGAACTATCTTAAGGCCAAGGACATTAATCGCTACCGCACCCTTATCCAGGTTCTGGGGCTCAGAAAATAGTCCCGTGAATCGTGTGAGTATGCACGTTTCAAGCCCTTAGGCTTGTGTCCGCCTGCGGTGGGTCACGCCTTGGAAGGCACAGCATGCCATATCGTAAATCAGACGACAATTTTAGAACAACAAATATTGAGGAGAACATAAATGGAAATATCTTTTGAAGGAGAGGTGGGTGGCAAGACACTCGCAGTAGAGACAGGAAAGATCGCCAGGCAGGCCGACGGGGCTGTTTTGGTGCGCTACGGTGAAACTCTTGTGTTAGTGACGGTTGTCGCTTCCAATGAGATCAGGCAAGGAATCGATTTTGTGCCACTGACCGTCGAATATCAGGAAAGAGGATACGCTGCCGGCAAGATTCCGGGTAACTATTTTCGCAGGGAGATTGGGAGGCCGGGCGAGAAGGCGACACTGACGTCTCGGATCATAGATCGGCCTATCAGACCTTTGTTTCCGAAGAACTACAGAAATGAGACACAGCTCATTGCGGCGGTGCTCTCGGCTGACAATGAAAACGATCCCGATGTTCTGGCCGTTATAGGCGCCTCGGCCGCCTTGGAGATATCAGACATTCCCTTTGCGGGGCCAATCGCATGTGTGCGTGTGGGCCGCATAGATGGGCATTTCAAGGCCAATCCCACACGGCTGGAACTGGAAGAAAGCGACATTGATCTGATTGTGGCAGGGAGCAGGGATGCCGTGGTGATGGTGGAGGGTGGCGGCTACTTCGTAAAAGAGGAGGACATGCTGGAGGCAATCTTTTTTGGCCATCAATCCTTGCAGCCGATTATAGATTTGCAAGTCAAACTCAAAGACGCCGTTGGTTTGCCAAAGCGGCCTGTCTCTGAAGACGAAGTGGATCAATACCTGGTTGACCAGATTGAAGCTATGGCGGCCGAGCGCATAAGAGAGTCTGTCAATATCCCGAAAAAGCTCGAACGCCAAAAGGCGGTGGAAGCGATAAGAGCTGATGTCCTTGAAACTCTTGGAGAAGACTATGCAAATCGCCGTGGCGAGGTCTATGACATTTTTTATGCCGTTGAGCGCCGCGTCATACGCAACATGGCTACCTCTGAGGGACGTCGGGTTGACGGCCGCGGATTTGATGAAATCCGTCCCATTCACTGCGAGGTTGGCATACTACCCCGCACGCATGGTTCAGCCCTTTTCACGCGGGGTGAAACACAGGCCCTTGGCGTTGTGACCCTTGGTTCGACGGGCGATGAACAGCGAGTTGAAACCCTGGATGGCGATGTGTTCAAACCCTTTATGCTTCATTACAACTTTCCGCCATTCTGCGTGGGAGAAGTAAAACGACTGGCAGGGCCTAGCCGTCGGGACATCGGGCACGGGGGGCTTTCAACGCGGGCTGTTGAGAAGGTTATGCCAGACAAAGAGAAATTTGACTACACCACCCGTATAGTGTCGGAGATTCTGGAATCGAACGGTTCTTCTTCTATGGCCACCGTGTGTGCGAGTAGCCTTGCTCTTATGGATGCGGGTGTTCCTATCAGCTCGCCAGTGGCCGGGATTGCCATGGGCCTTGTAAAAGAGGGGGATACGGTTCTCATACTCTCGGATATCCTGGGTGACGAGGACCACGTGGGAGACATGGACTTCAAAGTGGCCGGCACACGGGAAGGTATTACTTCAGTTCAGATGGATATCAAGATGCAGGGCCTGACTGAGCCGGTGCTGCAACAGGCACTTGAGCAAGCACGCAAAGGCCGCCTGTTTATCCTGGACAAGATGGATGAGGCTATGAAAGAACCAAGGGCGGAAATATCCCCCTACGCCCCCAAGATCCTCACCATGCAGATCAATCCGGACAAGATCCGAGATATTATCGGACCGGGTGGAAAAGTAATCAAGGCTATCCAGGCGGAGACTAATACACGCGTTGAAGTCGAAGAGAGCGGTCTTGTTAAAATCGTGGCCGGTAACGAGGAAGAAGGAGACAAGGCTTTGAAGATGATAGAAGCCATTGTTCAGGAAGCCAAGGTTGGAGCCGTCTACGAGGGGACTGTCCGCAAGATAATGGATTTCGGGGCCTTTGTGGAGATTTTTCCTGGAACGGACGGATTGGTGCATATTTCCCAACTCGATTCAAAGCGCGTCGCCAAGGTAACCGATGTTTTGAAACAGGGGGATAAGGTCCGGGTGAAGGTTCTGGAAGTAGACCGTGATGGCAAGATCCGGCTGAGCCGAAAGGCTGCCTTGGAGGAGCAAAAGGGTGCAAGATAATTTCAACAAGACCGCCCTGGACAACGGGATCAGAATCGTCAGCAAGAGGGTACCTCATGCTCGTTCGGTGGCCATGGGCGTTTGGGTGAATGTGGGCGCCCGAGACGAGAGGCCGGAGGAGAGCGGCCTTTCTCACTTTATCGAACATATGATCTTCAAGGGCACTGAAAAGCGAACGGCAGTTCAAATCGCCAAGGAGTTTGACGCCATCGGCGGCCAATCCAACGCCTTTACCAGCAAAGAGAATACGTGCTATCACGCAAAGGTCATGGATGCCTATTTGAATACGATGGTGGACCTCTTGACTGACATTTTTCTCAACTCCGTATTTGATGCTCAGGAGGTTGAAAGAGAGCGCCAGGTTGTTCTTCAGGAAATCCGGATGCTGGAGGACTCGCCTGATGAATACGTCCATGTGCTTTTGGCCCAGTCCGTGTGGGGGAACCACCCCTTGGGCCGGCCCATTCTGGGAAGCCCTAAAACTGTGGCCAGGTTTAATTCTGCAACCGCCAAGGAATATTTTAGCCGACTCTACCAGCCGGAGCGTATAGTGATTGCCGCAGCCGGAAACTTGGAGCATGACTCCTTTGCGGAATTGGTTGCTCAATCGTTTGAAGTAGTTGGGAAGGCAGATGGTTTTCCGGAGCGTATTGTGCCGGACATGAATCGAGTCATTAGTGTCCATCCCAAGGATTTGGAACAGGTCCATGTCTGTATCGGCGCCAAGGGGGTCCACGCCACGGATCCAAGGCGCTATGCTTGCGCTGTCTTGAATACGATTCTGGGAGGAAACATGAGTTCACGGCTATTTCAGGAGATTCGAGAACGTCGTGGTCTGGCCTATGCCGTGTATTCCTTTCTTTCGCTGTACTCTGACACAGGAACGTGGGGCGCCTATGTGGGAGTCGACAACTCAAATACGGAGCAAGTTGTAGAAGTCATTGCCAGAGAGATGAAGCGAGCCAAAGACGAACCTGTCGATAGTTCCGAACTTACAAATGCAAAGCAATACTTGAAAGGCGGTCTATATCTTGGCGCGGAAAGCACTGATAATCAGATGACTCGTATTGCCCAAAATGAGATCACTTTTGGCCGTTTCGTGCCTTTGAAAGAGGTGGAAGACAAAGTCGAAGAGGTTACTGCGGAACAGATACTGGAAGTTGCCCGGGAGATTTTTCAAAATGACCGTGTCTCTTTGACTCTTCTCGGACCGGTTGATAGAGACGCGTCCTACGAGGAGGCGCTCAGTCTGTAGTTGATGTCAGCCGGTAATTGACCAATGACTAATAATCCTGTCATTCGAGTCCGCCGTCTCCGCCCGGAAGACGATTCCGATATTTCCCTGCCTGGCTATATGACCCCGAAGTGTTCCGGGATGGATCTTTGTGCAGCCATTAAGACCGAACAGGTCCTAGATGTGGGCGCCATTAAAGCGATTCCGACCGGCATCGCGATGGCTATTCCGGAGGGATTTGAAGGGCAGGTTCGCCCCCGAAGCGGGTTGGCATTCAAGCACGGGATCAGTATCATAAACAGCCCCGGCACCATAGACGCTGACTACAGAGGTGAAATAATGGTCGCCCTTATCAATCTGGGAGGAGAGCCTTATACCGTGCGCCGGGGCGATAGAATAGCCCAGCTTGTTATTCAAAAGGTGTATCAAGCATCATTAGAAGTTGTGGGGGCCCTTGACGAAACCGAGCGTAACGAAGGCGGGTTTGGGCATACTGGGCATTAGTGACTAATGACCAAGATCTGTGTGCTGGCCAGCGGGAGCAAGGGAAACGCTATTTTTGTTTCCAATGATAAAACCGCCATTCTAATTGATGCCGGCCTGTCAGGGACCGAGATAGATCGACGCCTGCGCTCGCGCAACATCAGCCCGGACGCACTTGATGCCGTAGTGGTCTCCCATGAACACGGAGATCACATTCACGGTGTGGGCGTCATGTCGCGCCGATTTCACCTTCCGGTTTACATCAATGAGCCAACGCTTGCGGTATCAAGAACCCGGCTTGGCGCCCTTCATGAGGTTAGACATTTCCAACGCGGCGCTTCCTTTTGCATTGGCAGCCTCAGTATTCATCCCTTTTCCGTCTCACACGATGCTGCAGATCCCGTGGGTTTTACGATTCGAGATGGTGGCGCCAAAATAGGCATTGCCACCGATCTCGGTGTGGCAACGAAGTTGGTATGCCATCATCTTGAGGGGTGCAGCCTAATGATCCTCGAAGCGAATCACGATCTCAAGATGCTGGAAGAAGGCCCTTATCCGTGGCATGTCAAACAGCGGATTTCAAGCCGCTTGGGTCACCTTTCAAATGAGGCCTCGCGTGATCTTCTGGGCGCTGTTGCAGGCAGCAAACTCAAACATGTGATCGTATCCCACATGAGCGAGACAAACAACGAGCCTGGCAAGGCTTTGTCTGTCGTGGGCGAGGCCGTGAGCCATCAAGCCGCTCGGCTCAGCCTGGCCCCCCAGCACGAGGCAGGAGACATGATCATCCTGGATCACACTTGGGGATGATTGCGCCGTGTCGTATAATCCGCGGCCCGGCTGGGCCTGGCTTTGTTTGCTGCACATTTTGGCAGGACAAATTGCCCTTGATCGCACGATCAGTTAAAGAGCTTCATTACATTGTCCGCCTCTGCGAGCGCAAACTCCTGAATGTCACTTATGAGGTTTTTGATTGTCTCGTAATCGAGGTCAAATCCTTTTTTGATAATGAAATCGAGTTCTGACGAGTTTGCGAATTCATGGAGATCGATCTGTTGCTCATCCGGATGGCACGGGTAACCAGCCAGTTTTGTGAGAACGTTTGCAAGGTATATCATGCTGGAATTTGGCCCGGGATTTTCATCACGCCACGGCGCATGATGATATAGGATTTGCGTGACAACCTCGTCAGGGAATCTCCACTGCTTGAGGAGTTTTGCTCCGATTTGATAGTGGGTTGTCCCAAGGATCTTCTTTTCCGCTTTACTGAAGGTAGTCTTGGTCAAGGAGACATGTCCGATGATTTTCAGGAAGTCTTCATGAAAATATTGATCAAGGACGACCTTTCCAATATCGTGAATAAGCCCACCAAGAAAGAAAGAGCCGTTATTGCGGATATTAAAATGTGTGCCCAATAACCTGGCAACCTGGCTGCATATGATGGCATGTTTCCAGAATCCTGTGCGCTCAAAGGCGTCACTTTCACTCTGAGAAAAGAAATTGTATACGGAACAGCCCAGCACAATGGACCTTACCTCATCAATACCCAAAATGACCAAAGCATGCTCAAGAGAACTGATCCGGCTCAGAAAGCCGTAAAAAGCAGAGTTTGCAACTCTTAGTATCCTTGCGGCCAATGCCTGGTCTTTTTCGATAATCTCTACGAAATCCTCAAAACGGGCTTCTTCGTCTCCGGAAAGTTCCATGACCTTCTGGGAAACGACCGGAATGGTCGGTATCTCTTCGATCTTTTCGATCAACCCGTCCAAATTTCTCTTGGTCTCGCTCATTGTCCTGCCCCAACGACAACTCCTGTTTTAGGCGTCAAGGAGTGGAAGTTTTTCGTCCAGGTTGCCCATAATATGCCCGGCGGCTGACTCACCACGACCACGGAGTTCCTTGAACTCTTCATTAATCCGGTGTAAATAGCTCATTGCAATGAATGGAAACCCCTCCTCATGCTTTGTCACAATAACGTTGAAGGGGTTTTCCGTCTCTATATGGGAATACCCCACGAACAAATCATCCTTGTACTTCTCGTAGAAGTTTCTTGTGCATATCACGAAACAGGATTGACTGGTTTCCAGAGTGGGGAACCTGTCACGATCCAATTTCAGGGTCATGAAGAATTGACCAAGCATTGATTCAACATAATCATACACCTTTTTGTCCATACAAAATAGCTCATCCACAACCCCGCTGAACTGATTCAAGTCAGGCTTCATGATTTCCAAGACTCTTTCAAGATATTCTCTCTCCTTGAAGTTCCCATTTTGCGGTATCTGAGCACCCAGTTTTGCTATAACCTCCTGAGTAGGCATTACGTCAAGTCTTGAATAGATTTGTTCCATCAGGTGTTCAGTGACTTCGTCAAATTGCGCTTTGTTATAAGTAAAAGCGCTCCGGCCTATACGTTTTATCTTATCCACCTCGCGGTCAATTTCTGAAATTAGTCCGTTGTATTTGAAAACGCTGTTCTTTAACATGCCCTGTTTGTTCCGAACAGATTTCAACAACGAATCGTAAATATGCTTCAACAAAAGATAATCATATTTTCCCTTTTTCTGCTCTTGTATCTTTGAAGCAACATCCAGGATTTGATTCACGAGGGAGATGGTGGGTGACTGGCCTCCGAGTTTTACCACAAGTTCTCCAATCCCGCTTTTCTTCCTCGATACAGTTGCCAGCCTCTCCAGCAGACTGTTCAAAGCCTTCTGGTTTGCGCCTTGAAAAAGGTCCTCTTCGAGTTTTGAGATACCTTCAGCTACATCTGTTATCTTTTCGTCAAGAAGCGATGACAACCTTTCATAGAAGAGAAAGGCAGCTTTCAAAGAATTGGCGGAAGTCAGGATTATCTCGTCGCCTGCTTGCGAGAAGATGTTAACGGCTTTCTCAACAAACCATGAGACGTCATCGAGTTTCTTTTTCTTCTCAAACCGCTCAGCGGCAGTCTCATGCATTTCGGCAATTTTATCCATTAAGAACTCGTAGATCTTTTCCTCCGATACACCTGCTTGATTTATGGTTTCCGCGGTCAGACTGGGAATGTCGATTTTAAACAGGTCAAGTATGTCGTCTTCATTAAGATTGCTCTCAAAAAAAGAAGACATGGCTCTGCCTTTTATCTTTTCCGCATCCTGGTGGTTGACCGGTTTGACTAGTTCCTCAAAAAGGCGCCTTGCCATATGGAGATGAAATACTTGCGGAAGGCAATCGGCTTTAAGACCGGCAACATTCATGGTCATGAGAGCTGTGGGATGGGCGTTTCCATTTTTGCCTTTCCATTCGCGCTCCAGTATGTGAGCAGAATAGTTGACTCTATCACCGTCCAGATAGCTTCCAAGTTTTGTTGTTTCCAGTGTTGAAATGCACTGCGCAATAGTTGCTGCAATGGCCTGGTATTTCAGTGATGTCTCTGCGCACCCTCCGGAAAAGGCATACACCCTATGAGCTATTCTGCCATCAAACATCCTTTGGTCTCTCACCCCATTCTTGCCGGGATATCTCAACCCATTCCTGCCGGCCATGGCATATTCCCATAACATGGCAGATGCCACGCAGTTTCTTTCCACACTGTCTTCCTGCACATTCTGCAAGCCGAGATAACCTTCTGAAGTGGCAAGGAACACCTCCACTCGTATTTTCTTTTCCCTTAACCTGTTTCTTATTCTGTACAAAAAGGGTATGGTCATTCCATTGCTAACGGAGCCACCCATTCCGGAAATGACTATCAGTTTGAGTTTTTTTCCGGGATTCTTTGCCCTGACATCATCGATTAGGCGAAGAGCTTCTCTTGTAATGAGAAGATCGTCGTATTTGTGAAAGGCAACAAAACCAACGGCAGGAACCCCTTTGCAGCCACCTTCGATGTCACATAATAGATTAGTAGGTATGTGAGCTACCTGCTCCATAAGCTGCTCGTTCTCTTCGTTTTCTATGTAAACGTCGCCATCAAATTCATCCAGATGGATAAAGTAATCTGACTCACGCTCCAGGTCTAAACGATCTCTGTGTGGTTTTTCAGTATCAAATGCCAGGAAACTCACCTTGTCTTCGGGGATACCGAGTCTCGTGAATTCAGCATGCAAGAGAGATAGTACATATCTTCCAAACCCACCAAAGGTCAAAAAGATTAGCGCCTGGTCCTCGTAGAACTTGTTACTGGCTGATATAAGATGTCTTAACATCATGAATGTCTCCTTTCTGTCAGTTTTTTTGTTGAGGTTACACCTTGATGGGCATCTTCCTTCTGATTTTGCTTATTAGGTAAAAGGAAATGAAAAGGGTAGCGACAAGCGCAGCCAGCCCTCTCCAAACATAAAACGATAAATAGCCTGCTTTTTTGAATTTCACATGAAACTGTGATGGTTTGATTACAAGAGTGCCGAAGTGCTTTTGAGATGGGAAGAGGTCAAGCTTCCCTTTGTACGTACCAGGTTTGAGTTCGTTGGATTGTGCTAGTTGAAAGTTAAACAGCATTTTGTCTTTCGTAGTTCTTATCTCTAAAGGATAGTCCTGTGGAATTTCAGAAGGGTTGTTCGGATCAAAACTGATGCGTCCGGTTATCGGAGGCGGCTCGTTGATTTTGTCCCCCCGTACGTTGAAAGAGACATGTTTTTGGTATTGCCCCACACGGTCATAAGGGATTGTGCCGAAATTTATTGCTCTCAAATCCGGCAGTTCAAGGCTGGATCTCACTGTTTCAGCAAAATTGGTCAAGGCTTTCTCTAATGACAGGCGATTAAAATCTGTCAGATCGACAAGATGTGCCCCCTTGCCCAACTTCGCTACAAGAGACTTCGCATCATTGAATGCTTCCCATTTCAAGACACCAAGCCAGGCATTCAATTCATGCTCCCTCCCAAGTAGTGAGATCTTCTTAAAGTTCTCCATATCTTTTTTCTTCCTTGCCTCTTTTTTCTCTTTTGACCATTTGTTGGAATATGGTTCAGACTTTCCGTCTGTGAATACGTACAGTGCGTTGGTGTGAAAAAATTTACTATATTGTCCTGCGAAATCCGTAGCCTGGACGATAGCTTCAGAAATGAATGTCAAGCTGCCACTCTTCTTGTTCAGCCTGACCAGTCTATCTTTGATCGGAAGGATATCATTTTCGGTCTGGTACAGGGCTGTTGCTTCCAGTTTCACTCCTTCATCAAACGAAAAAATAGTTATCCTGTCTCCGGCCTTAATGATATTCTTGCTGCCGTCGAGAAATTCGGCGCCAATTTTGTCTGTAATTACTCTTAGCAGGTCTATATGACCTTTCCTTTTCATACTTCCACTTGTATCGATACAAAATATCCAGTGAACGTTAGGTGAGTAGCTTTTTCCGCAGCAATCGGGTTTTATGACGCTGAACAAACACGTGAATATGACAAATGTGCAGATCGATATCATGTATTTTTTTCGGTGCATTTTACTCCTCCTGTAAGTACGTGAAGGAACCTGACTTCAATGAGGTGTTTTGGTAGAAATATTTGGCTCCTCTCAGTCAAAAAGTGGGCGACTCATCCAATGGCCGCGGATAACGTTTCCGGATGAACCGCAACGTTTTGTCGGAGCGTTACGCAACTTGCATGCCATTGCCTATAAGTACTTCAGACGGAGACTTCTTCAATGGATTCTTTTTTCGACTGAGCGAACTAGATATGAAGAAGATTATTGAATACGCGAGTCTATGAAATTCGTGCCTGGAGTGTTGATTGAAAAGGCTTTAAGGCAGGTGGGGAGACCCCATGAATGTAGTAAAAAGGGCCGTGTGAAAAGCCAGTCGGACTTTGTTGCGCCTTTTTCTGGAAAGGAGGGGTCGAGACGGGTTTTAGTGATTTGCGGGGGATATGTTTCTTCATCGCAATTACAATATTGAAACCTAACTTTCGGGCTGGCGGACTAAGGTGCTATTATCGCATTTCAAGATTCTTTTCTGTCCTGCACTGGTCAAATAGCCCATTGTCAAACTAAACCCATTCTGGTAGGTTTTTTGCCATGAAAAATCGCGAAAAAGCAAAGCTGCTCAAGAGGATTCTGGACAGTCAGGGCCTTCGCTCGTTATCGCCTCTTGCCATCAAGTTGGTTGAACTCGCTGCGGACGACCGGAGCTCTGCACGGGATTTGGCCGCAATCATTGAACAGGACCCTGGTCTGGCTACGCGGCTTCTGAGATTAGTTGGCAGCGCTTTTTTTGCTCGGCCACAGCCGGTCGCCTCTATCTCCCAGGCAGTTGTCCTGGTAGGTTTCAAGAGGGTGCGCATCATGGGTTTAACCCTTTCTCTGCGGGACACATTTCCCATGGGCGGGACAGAGGGCATGGACTACAATCATTTCTGGAAGACCTCTTTGTATCGAGCGCTCATTGCACATGATTTTGCCCAGTGCGCGCAGCCACGCAGCCTCGATCCGGGAGAAGCCTTTGTGGCGGGCTTGATCCTGGAAATCGGCATGCTCATGCTTTACCATGCGGCTTGTCCCGAGGAGATGAGGAAGAGCTTTCCTGGCGGGAATCTGCCCCTGGAAAAGGCCGTTTCCTGGGAGGAGAAAAATCTGGGTGTCAACCACAGGGAGGTAGGGAGCCTCATTCTGCGACGCTGGCGGTTTTCAGCCGATCTGGTGGATAGCCAGAGTTATTTCGGGACGGGGGCCATTGAGGCAGACAAGCCGATTCTGTGCAGGGTGGTGGAGCTGGCAAGGAGAGCAACGGAAATCGTATTCGGTCAAACCGCGGATTTGCATGAGCTGCAAAGGCTGGCTCAAGACCTCCTGAAGTTGGAACCGCAGGGGGTGAACGTCATTCTGTCAGAGGCATTTGATAAGGTTGAAGACTTGGCCGAGCAACTCCTTATCGAGGTTGATTCACAGACCGACATAGTAAGGGTAATGGAAAACGCAAATCAGGCCCTCGGTCGGATAAACGCCTCCATGGACACCTCCCTTCAGGGGCTTTTGGACCAGGTGGGTCGGTATGACCGATCACTGAACCGGATATCTGAGGAGATGAGCCAAAGCCGCAGAGATATCCTTCAAAACACTCTGGACGCGGTGGCCCACGAGATTCGCAACCCACTGCTTGCCATCGGGGGCTTTGCCAGGAGGCTCGCACACCAGGCCGGCGCAGAAGATCATGGCAGGCAATATGCCAAAATCATTGCCGAAGAGTCTATACGGCTGGAGCGCATCTTAAAGGAGATCCTGGAATATACACGAGCTTACGAGCCCACTTTTGCCGAGAAAGACCTTGTTAGAGTAACAGACAAGATCCTTGATGAATTTCGAGATCTCTTCCACGAAAAAGGCATCGACGTGGTCAGGCATTTTCCTGAAGAACCGGTCCGGGTCCCTGTGGACACGGACGGAATTTCCAGGGTGTTGCGACAGCTTGTGAAGAACGCCATTGGCATGATTGGTCAAGACGGTGGCGCTGTAGCCGTGACCGTTCAACCCTTCCGGCAAACCAGACAAGTATGCATCGGCATTTCTGACAACGGGCGCCCCATGCCGGATGACATACGAGATGCCTTAGAGGAGTCGAATCCTTCCACCAAGACCTTTAGCGTCGGCCTGGGTCTTCCCATGGCACGAAAAATCATAGAAGCTCACAATGGCAGAATTGAGTTGGAAATCCAGGATGGCGTGGGAAATAGCGTGAGGTTTTTCCTTCCGATGTTGCAGTCTCATTGATTTTCTGATTCAGAAATACCCCGGCTGTTGATGTCCTTGCTTTCAAGTTTTTCAGCTCAGATGCCGATAATACCTGAAAGGAAGGAGACCGCTGAAATGTTTAAATTTAAGACCATTACCCGTTCAACGTACCTTGTTATCTGCCTTGGGGTTTTTGTTGGATGCATGAGCACTGATCATTATGTCAAACAAGATGCAAAATTTTCTCGATTCAAACGGGCGGCTGTCCTGCCATTTGCTCCTCCACCTGAAGTGCCGAAGGAACAAGCATCCGGCATCTGTGAAGGCGTGGCTGATATTGTTGCCACGCAGCTCCTGAAAAAAGGATGGGACGTGGTAGAGCGTGCCCGCGTGCAAGCGATCTTTGAGGAGCGCAATCTTGAAATAAGCGAGTTCCCGGTAGGAACCAATCTCGACAAAGTGCGTCAGCTGTTGGCGGTCGATTGTTTTGTGACCGGGTCCATAACGGAGTGGCGTGAATTCATAGCCTTTCGTAATGACGGTGGTGTCGGGATTACCATAAAAATCTATGACGGCTACACAGGTCAATTAGTGTGGTCAGGCTCCGGCAATAGCACTGTAACTTTGCTTGATGATAAACGACAGAGCTATCATGCCCAGAGAATCATAAAAGACCTTTGCAACAACATTCCTGCTGGCTAGAAAACGGTTTAATGATATGAAAGAACACAACCACACTGATCATGACTATGAGATGCGTCAACGTTTCGCCGAGCAAACTGCAAAGCTCTGGGAAGAATGTAAGAAAAAGGAGGAGCGTGACTGGCTGCGCGTAGGGGAGGCCCTCACGGATATGCACCTCCAAGATGATCGGTCTAAGGCAACTTCCCAATAGCTTGGTTTCCCCCCACGGAGAACGAACTACCCGGGTTCTTTGATGAGCTACGAAAAAAGGAGCGGATGCGTTTCCAGAAAATAGATCTCCAAACGTTTTTGATAGCCCTCTTGTAACACCTTGATCATTTCAGGAAACCCGTAATCCGTAGCGCCTATCCTGCGCACTGGCAGGGCCTCAATGACCGAGTTGGTGACAAAGGCCCCGTCAAATCGGTTCAGATCTGCCGGCGTCACCTTCGATTCGGTCAAGGAGACGCCAATCCTCCTGGCAACCTTTATGATCTGCTTGCGTGTTATACCTGGAAGGAGGCCTGCATCTACCGGCGGTGTATTGATCCTCCCTTTGTTCAAGAAGAACACGTTAGTGACACTCCCCTCAGTAATCTCGCCACGTTCGTTCGTAAAGAGGGCATCAAACAACCCCTCCTCTCTGGCCCAGTTGAAAACAAAGATGTTTTCCAGGTAGGAAGTTGTCTTGAACCTTACCAAAGGAGACTGAGAAAATCTCTGAAAAGGGGCCAAGGCCAGCTTGACCCCTGAATCCTGCCAGGCCCGGATCCCGTGCAATGGCTCCCAGGTTGTCTGGAAAGCTGTTTTTTCCACACTGTGATCTCCATAGGAGATCAGGTTGAGCCGAAGGCGGGCCTCTGTGCCGGCTGGAATTTCCTTTAGGGCCAGTATCAATGCATCCATAGCTTTTTTTCTAGAGAAGGGGAGGGCGAAAAAGCGGCACCCGTCGGTCATGCGGTCCAAATGATCCTCTACAAAGGCGACCTTTCTGCCTGCATAGACGCGAAACGTCTCAAAGAGGCCTTCACCAAAAAAGAGAGTTCGGTTTTTCATCTATAATTCGATTCCAATTGCCATCATGGAAGCTTTTGCCTTGAGGATACTCTCCTCATATTCTCCTTCAGGGTCTGAATCAGCCACGATACCCCCTCCCACCCCGAGGACACCCTGTCCGTCCCATAGTTCAAGAGTTCGAATCGCTACGTTCAGGGTCATTTTATCCTGAAAAAAATATCCAATCGTTCCACAATACACGCCTCGTTGATGGGGTTCCAGTTTATAAATGATCTCCATGGTCCTTTTTTTAGGGGCGCCCGTAATAGAGCCTGGCGGAAAGGTGGCGCGGATGATGTCGGACATCGAAGTGTCATTTCTAACCCTGCCAGTCACGTAAGAAACCATTTGATAGACGGTGTCGTAGGCCTCCACGACATACAGTCTGGGCACCTCCACAGAACCGAATTCGGAGAACCTTCCCAAATCGTTTCTCATGAGATCCACGATCATGGTGTTTTCAGCTCTATCTTTCTCGCTTTTTTTGAGTTCCTGCCGCAATCTCCTGTCTGTAGAGGCATTACTCGATCTTCTTCTCGTTCCCTTCATCGGCTTGCTCAAGATCTTATTTTTTTTGAGGCGCAAAAAAAGTTCCGGGCTTCCGGAAATAACCAGACCATCTCCCAAGTTGATGAAGGCCGCATAGGCGACCGGCTGGATCTCCCTCAAGTGCAAGTACAGATCAAAGATGTCTCCCCGGCAGGTGAAATAGACCCTCTGGGTGTAGTTGATCTGATAAACATCTCCTTTCCTTATATGATCGAGTACGTGGCGGACATTTTCAAGATAGGTGGCTTTGCTTTGATTGAATCCTATTATTTTGCCCGTACAGGGCCTGCTGTTTTCATAACGAGAGGCAGGTAGGGCAGGGCGTTCGTCTCTGTGCCAGCAGGACCAGCTCTTTTGGAAATGATCAAATACGAGGACTTGAGGGTAGGCCCCAAGGTAGATGTCAGGAAGTGCTCTGTCCTTGCCGCCAGGCCTTGGCAGGTTTTCTATCCACTGACAGGCTTCGTACCCTATGTAACCGGCTACAAAGTAGACTTGTGCATTGGATGATATGAAACCAAAGAAATCATCCTTCTTAAGGCCCGTGATATCTCCGCTAAGCACCTTTTCCGGCTTCCAGGCAATAAAGGAATATCGGTTGGTAAAGGAAGGCTTCTGAGTTTCTAAAAAGATGGCGCCCGGTTTATGACAGACGGATCTGAAGACCTGACAGGGACCGGCTTTGATTGTCAAGCGCGTTTTTTCCATAGATAGATATACAATTTGGGATTGCGGATTGTGCAATTAAGATCCCAAATCCAAAATTGTCAATAGAGCACCGGGGCGCTATCGCGAAAAATTCTTGACCGCCCCAATCCCTGTCTCTGGTTCGACTTTAACCGCGCAAACCTTGTATTCGGGTATCTTCGAAACCGCATCAAGGGTATCAATGGTCAGAAGATTTGCGGCGGCCTCTTTGAAGTGAAAAGGGATAAAGACAAGCCCTTGTGGGCAACTTGTAGTCAGATGGGCCCTGACAACCAGTTGCCCGCGGCGAGAGGAAACTCTTACCATCCAGCCTTCTTCAATATTGCACGTCTCAGCATCTTTAGGATGGATTTTCAATAACGGCTCTGAACATAGCAAATTCAGGTCCCGTACCCTCCGGGTCATTGTGCCGCTGTTATAGTGTTGCAGTACACGTCCTGTGGAGAAAAAAAATGGATAGGTGTCATTCGGCAGTTCGCCGGGCGGAATGAATTCTGTCGGATGAAATAGCCCCATGCCCCTGGTAAACGTGTCCTTGTGAAGGTATGGTGTGCCTGGATGATCTCTCGTCGGGCAAGGCCACTGAAGCCCCTGTTTTTCCAGGCGATCATAATAAATCCCACCATAATTCGGAGTGAGGCCGGCGATTTCTTCCATGATTTCTCCGGGGGATAGATAGTTCATCCGGTAGCCCATCGTCCGGGCAAGTTCGCAAATGATCTGCCAGTCCGACTTGGCCTGGCCCACCGGAGTAAATGCCTGTCTTACCCTCTGGATACGCCTTTCTGTGTTGGTAAAGGTACCTTCCTTTTCGGCAAAACTCGCTGCGGGAAGTACTACGTTGGCAAGCTTGGCCGTCTCGGTCATGAATATGTCTTGCACGACCAAAAACTCCAGACTATCTAAGGCAGCCTTCACTTCGTTGGAGTTAGGGTCGCTTATGACCGGGTTTTCCCCAACAACATATAGACCCTTGATCTTCCCCTTGAGTGCGGCAGGCCACATCTCTGTAACGGCTAACCCTGGCTCAGGAGAGATTTTTACCTCCCAATCCTGCTCAAACTTCTCAATTACCCGTTGGTCAGAGAGGCTCTGGTACCCTGGCAACACATTTGGAAGCGCTCCCATATCACAGGCTCCCTGGACATTATTCTGCCCACGGAGGGGGTTTACCCCTCCTCCCTCGATCCCCACATTCCCGCACAGCATGGCCAGATTGGCAATGGACTTCACATTATCAGTCCCTGCCGCATGCTGGGTAATCCCCATTGCATACACGATAGAAGCAATCTCGGCCTCGGCATAGAGGCGGGCAGCCTTCTTGAGATCCCGGGCAGGGATGCCTGTGATCTTTTCCACAAACTCGGGATCGTATTTTGTGACGCTTTCTTTCAAGGCATCAAAGTTTTCTGTCCTCTTCTCCACATAGGACCTGTCCCACAACTGTTCCTGAATAATGACGTGCATCAGGCCGTTAAGCCAGGCCACATCTGTGCCTGGTCTGGGCCGAAGCCAGACATCGGCGTATTTCATAAGTTCTAGCTCACGAGGGTCTACCACGATAAGTCTTGCTCCGTTCCGGGAGACTGCGCGCCTGATGTGGAGGTCCACTATGGGATGGTTCTCTGTCGGGTTGCTGCCGGTAAGTAGAATAACACACGCCTTTTCTATTTCCATCATAGAATTGGTCATCGCTCCACTACCAAAGGCGGCGGCCAGACCGGCCACGGTCGAGGCATGTCAGAGTCGCGCGCAATGATCCACATTGTTCGTCCCGATCACAGCTCGCATGAACTTTTGCATGAGGTAGTTTTCCTCATTAGTGCACTTAGCAGAACTCAAGCAGGCCAAAACCTGTGGGCCGCATCTTTCCTTCAATTCCAAAAACTTTTGGGAGACCAATGACAGCGCTTCCTCCCAGGTTGCTTCAACGAAATACTCACCTTTTCGCACAAGAGGATGCGTGAGACGGTCTTTATGATGGAGAAAATCGTATCCGAATCGCCCCTTGACACACGTGTTTCCAAAATTCGGGGCATGGGAAGGATCTGATGTCACCTCCACCAGGGATTCCCCGTTCACGTTCAGTGTCAGATTGCAGCCGCACCCGCAATATGCGCAAACGGTCCTTGTCTGCTTCAATCGATCAGAAGGAACAGGAAGCGTGACGCACTTTTTTACCAGGGCGCCTGTGGGGCAACTGTCCACACATTTTCCGCAAGACGTACAGCTTTCGTTTATCCTGATCGTAATGTCCAAAGGGAGGTCATTGTCATCGAATTGAGATGCATTCACTTCCATTGCCTGAAATTCACAATTACTTCTGCAGCGCTGGCAAAAGATACACTTGTTGGGATCAATCGTGATAAGAGGATGGCTATCGTCTATCGCATACTTGAGACGTTTTTCCGTTCCCAAGACAGAGAGATCCGCACCATATTCCATGGCAAGCCTTCTGAGTTCACATTTGGGAAGAGCCACACAGCCGCAACCCAGACATCGTCCCGCCTCTCGAAGGGCCATATCCTCGGAAAAGCCAAGCGTATATTCGATAAAACTCCGGATACGTATGTTGGGAGGACGCTCGGGGATCTGTTCACTCGGCTCGATTTGAATCCCAGCGAAATTCTTAAGATCTACCTCATCAAGGTTCCCTCCCCTGGTAACGTTAAGCTCTGTTTGAGCAGGTCTTATCTCATTCCCGGTAAGGTAGAGATGGATCGAATCGGTAGCTCTCCGACCGGCAGCAACTGCCTTAACGACCGTTCTTGGACCGCTAACCACGTCCCCACCGGCAAAAACCCCTTTTACGCTAGTTTGAAAAGTGTCCGGGTCTACAATGATCCTATCTTTTTGAGATATAGCGAGTTCACCAATTTTACCTTCAGTAGAAAACAATGAGACGTCAGGCCTCTGACCGATTACAGAAAAAACATTATCCACTTCAAAAATAGCCTCAGAACCAGAAATGGGAACAGGATAACGTCGTCGTCCGTCCTTTTCCGGTTCGCTGAGTCGGGTTCGAAGTACTTCAATTTTCAGGCGCCCATCCTCTGTCATAATCCTTGAAGGAGTTGCCACGAAAAAAAAGCGCACCCCCTCTGCTTCTGCTTTCCTGACCTCCTGCTCCCTGGCGGGCAGCTCCAGCCGGCTGCGCCGGTAGATGATGGTTACTTCTTCAGCCCCTATTCTCAGGCAGGTCCGCGCCACATCCATGGCCGAGTTTCCCCCTCCGATCACAGCCACCCTTTTACCTATACTGACATCTTTGCCGGCAGCTACGTTTTTCAGGAACTCCAATCCGGAAACGACCCCTTCCAGATCTTCCCCCTCCACCCCCATATTTATTTCGCGCCATGCTCCTATGCCGACAAAAATCGCACCAAAGCCTTCCTCACTCAGAGTTTCCAGAGTAAAGTCCTTTCCCAGCCGCTGTCCGGTCCTAACGCTAATACCGGTTTGAAGAATATTTCTTATTTCCAGATCCAGGATCTTCTTGGGGAGTCGGTACTCTGGTATGCCATAACGGAGCATCCCGCCTAGTTTGGGCATCGCCTCAAGGATTGTAACCGCATGACCCTTTCGGGCCAGATAGTAGGCTGCTGACAGTCCTGCAGGTCCACCGCCAATGACGGCCACACGATGTCCGGTGGACGCCAAAGGACCAAGAATATCTCTTTGTTCAGCATGCAACGCATAGTCTGCAACAAATCGCTTGAGGTGATTTATAGTCACAGGCTCGTCAACCAGCATCCGGCGACACATGTCCTGACAAGGGTGGGGGCAGATTCTGCCTGTCGATAACGGAAGGGGATTCTTCTCCTTGATGAGCCTGAGCGCCTCAAGATATTGCCCACGGCCGATCAGGCTGACATACCCCTGGATATTTATGTTGGCCGGGCAGGAAAAGGAACAAGGGGAGATACAGTCTCCATAGTGCCGGGAGAGTTTTAGTTCCAAGATATGTTTGCGGTGTGCTCGAACAGGATCACTCTTGGTGCTTACAATCATGCCGTGTTCCACCGGCGTGGAACAGGCTCGCACGAGGGCTTTTTCCCCCTCAATTTCAACAGCGCATATTTGACATGGATGATCCGCCTGATGCGAACATAAGGTGGGGATATTAATACCGGCATGCGAGGCGGCATCGAGAATGGTCGTGCCAGGTTCAACCCACACGGTTTGACCATCGATCCTGACTTGCACACTATTCGTCACTTGGACTCCGAACAGTTAGCTAGTTTCCATCCATAAATGGCCCTTTTTTCTCTGAGCGGCGTTCTCCGCGGGTTGTGCGCCTGCGGCTTGAGAACAGTACGCCTGCGACGTACGAAAAGTACGTCTCGGCATAAACCCTTGTGCGGCCTTGCGGCTTCGCCAAGGCTACGCCGGCACAAGTGCTCAGAGAAATCCGCCTCAGGCGGACTGAATTGGAAACATACGCCACTGCCTTTTGATTTGAAAACCATTCGTCGATGGGCACTAGCTATTCAGCAAAGGAGTTCTTCACATCCCTGGCAACGACTCATAACCCCAGCCATGAATCGGTATAGAGGGAATGCCCCAAAAGCACCCTTGCGGTTTTCACATACTCCTTAGCTTCCTTGCTGAGGTTTTCCATGATCGGATCGTTCCCGTCAACCACTTGATGAACCAAGGCTGTGATTTCTGGCAGCTTGCCCCGTGCGATCTTGTGCTGATCCTTGTCAAAGGCGTCCACGATACATGATTTCATCCCGAACTTTTCGAGCATGATCATATAAGTCCGATTCAGGATGGGCCGAAGATGGTCAGGTGCGCCATTTGAGACGTTAGACAGCCCACAAGTGGATTTGCACCCAGGAGCCAGCACTTCTGCTATCATAGCCAGCTCTGACATGAACTGATTACATTCCAGCAGTTGATTCTGCTGGACATTGACAGGCGTTATAATCGGATCGACCCATATATCTTCTCCTGCCACACCAGCCTCCACAGCCCTCTGGAGTATATCGGCAGCCAGGACTCCGCGCTCTGCCGCGTCCCTGGGCATCCCTTCGGGCCCCCAAAGCAGTGCCACCATGCCCGCATCATATCTGGTAACCATCGGGATCTGTTGCTCCATCCTTTCAGGGCGACACATGATAGAATTTATCACTGCCTTTCCCAGTCTGTTCTCATAAACCTTGAGGCCAGCTTCAACAGCCTTCGCATTCGTGGTGTCGAGATATAGGGGCAGGTCAACGACTTCCTGGATGGTTTTCACCATCCACTCCATCAATTCCTCCCCGCCCTTTCTGGCAGGGCCCAGATTGATATCTATGTAATCCACCCCAGCTTCTGCTTCAGCCACGGCCAGCCCTTGGATGGGCTTTGGGTCCCTCTCCTTGATGGCCTGCCCGATTCTCTTGACCATAACATTCAGATTTTCACCGATCAGAATCATGAAACCCCCTAGCGATTGAATATTGATGATTGATGATTGATGAATTAGGAATCAAGCGATTCCTTTCAAAATAGTCAATCTACAATCAAAAATCGTCAATTCTAAGCCTGCCACTCCCTGAGATAGGCGGGGATGTGGGCCGACTCTCTTGGCCCCACCATGACCTCCCAGTCGCCCAATTCTTCTTCCAGGTCCCCTGAGATGGCAGCTGCATAGCCTGGTATGATCACCTTTTTATGATTCACCTTGTCTGCTATGCCACACTTTTTTATGGACATGCCGACGGCATCTCCTACGAATTTTCCGGCAGCCCAGGCCGTAAGCACTGAAAGGCCTTCTGTGTCTACAACGACTAACCATGCAGGAATCCGGCTCGCTTCGATCTCGCCCGACACAATAAAATAGGTTAGCGAGAAATTGCAGGTCACCAGTACGGGCGAGTCCTCCTTTGGTCCTCCGATTTCGTAAATACCGGGAGATGTAGCCATGGGGCGCTGCGGGTCTGTATAGATGTTCATACGGGCCACGAGGAGCGGGAAGAGGCTATGACCTTGAAGGTCTGAAAGCACAATGATTCCACCGTATTTTGCCACAAACATGCCGGCGATCAAGGTCTCTTGCATAAGATCATCGATCATCTCGCATGGCAATGTAATGGTGGGAAAACCGAGGGGACGATGTTTCTTGACAATGGCCCCACGGCGGATAGCTATCTGGTCTTCAAAGGCCTTCCTGGTAGTACGTGCTCCAGAATCGATAACCAGGTCTTTGAGTCCGTCTTCTGTCAACTTCGTGGTCAAATCCGAAACGTCGTCGATACCGTCTCCCTTAACTGCCAAGGGACAGCCATATTCTTTGGCAAGGCCGGCCATGCTGTCCACGTTGTCCCTGGTCGCTGCATAGATGAGCGGCTTGCGATCAGCGCATACCTTAAGCCCTGCTTCCATCACGCTGGCATTCGTGGCCATGAGGATAATGCCACCGTCTGTCTCATTTTTTACCCTCGCAGTCAGGGCCTCAAACTTTCCCGTATCGCTAGAGATGGACTTTGCAGCCACAAGGTTAGCCCTCAGGATCAGCCCCACACGTTCGTATTCCAGTGTCCTGAACCGTTCAAGCCGGCCAGCCACCTCCTCGTCAGCCATCTCATCCGTGACAAGGACAGCTAGCCCAGGCGAATTCAAGAACGTCTTCTCGTGACGAAAGAGCACGGTTTCACCGCCTATCTTCAGCTTCCTGTCCCCGGTTCCAATCTCCACCACTCTGATGGGAGGTGCTGAGGCATCAGCGAGTTCTGCCTTGGTCTCTTCTGAAACATAGGGGCAAGCACCCAGCTCTGCCTTGCCCGCAGCCAGGTTCATGGCAAAGGCCAGGCAGGTTGGCACCCCGCACTCCCCGCAATTGGTCTTGGGCAAAAGTTTGTAAATCTGAATTCCTGTTAAAGCCATATTGTTCCTCCGTTGTTAGTCATCAGTGACTGGTCATTGGTTCGATGCAGGATGCCTGATGCCAGATGCCTGATAGAGGGGGCTGGCATCGGGCATCAGGTATCGGTTATTATTGGGTATTGGTCATTGATAAGTGACGGATGATAAATGACTCTACTCAAGTAACGGGTCCATGGATAGAGCCGGATGGCCCTTTTCCTCCAGAAAAGGGAGGATTTCCTCTTCGGAAGTCCCTACGGTTTCATCGGCAATCATGTCTGGCAAATCAGGGACACCAATCTCTTCCGCCAGTTTTTTCAGGCGCTCTGCAATCTCCTCCTTAAGGCGCTTTGGCATCCAAACCAGGCGCTTGATCCCGCCATCACCCACTAACCATTTTTTCTGAGTGATGTTGTACTTACCATGCCCCACAAATCCGGGCACGCTCATCCCGCCCCCGATGGTTCCGGCAAGGGTAGTAAATTTCATGCCACAGGGAGTCATCCCCACATAATCACGATCCACGGTCATGACGCCATTGCATATGGGAAGTATAGCAGCAATGCATTCGCAGCAACCGCAGGTCGTCATGGGGTCATGGACAATGCTGTAAAAATTGTAGTGATCCAGGGCCTGGCGTGAGGCCATGTACAGAAAGTCGTTACACCCTTTCCATTGTCCCAGCCTTGCATCGAGAGTTTCCCCCTTCTCTACCGGCTGGTTAGGCCCAGTGGGATTGATCTCATAGGATGCCTTGCAGTCCATCCAGTTGTAAGCACCACAAAGGCCGGTCCTCTCAGGGCTGATAATGCAAACATGATTCGGCGCAAAGGATTGGCAAAGCGTGCAGGAGTAATACGTCTCAGTAGTCTCATCAGTCATCCCTTCGATCCGGGCATCTCGATGCTGGTACACCTGCCTTGCCTTTTCCAGAATTTCTTTTACCTTTTCTTCTTCTGTATAGAGTTTGACCTGGACCTTATCAAAGATAGCACCAAAATCCTGATGGAACTTGGCATGGAGGATATCTCCGATGTGCTTGATCTTGAGGCCCTTTGCGGCGCCAGCCTTGGCCATCCTAATCCATGTAATGTCTCGCTGGCCAATGTGCATAAGACCCTGGGCGTAGTTTACAAAATGGTGAATCTGTCTTTCCAGGATCGGCTCAAAGTCTTCCTCCATTTTTCTTCCTGCAAACTCGACCACGATAGCCAGAGGAAGCCTACTCCCTTCCCGCACATCATCCACATCCGGGCCGAACAGCTCGATCTTGCCGTCTTCCACCTCGTCCATATCCTTGGTCGTAGCCCATTCCACGGCTAGCGTCCTGCCGCCGCCGCACTCCAGATAGAGATCGTTTTTACGTACCCGTTCTCCTTCAAAGGCCGGCCCGTAGGACACCGGGACGGGAACCTTTGTCACGGCGACTTTCAGCCCCCTGACCTCAATCGCTCTGGCTACCAATTCGTCGTACGGGACATTGGAGACCACGTGCTCATACGTGCAGATACCTGTGGGGAGTACTTCCGGGATCGGCGTGTCAGCAATGGTCGGAAAACCCCAGTTTATTGCACCGGCGGCATTTGCATACCATTCATCGGTTACTGTACCCAATGGCATGGCAAAGGCAAAGATACGGTCCTTGTTGTAAAAAAGAATGCCCCTAAAATCCCCTGGCTTTATTCCGCCAAAGGACATGGCCGCCCGGGTGGCAAAGCCAGCAGCAAATACGGTAGCCGTATACTCCGGCCCAAAGGAAACAAGCCGTGTGGGCCACCCGATCTGAACCCCTGCCTCGACCAACTGCTCGGACATAGTGCGGCCCTGATGATCGGCACTCATGAAGACATAGAGGTTCTTTTCCTGAAGTTCCTGGGCAAGCTGTACAGCAATCTCTATGGTCGGCGGGGCGCCAAGGATAGCTGCAAAGCCAGGGGCGGTGCCGTCAACGAATTCCACGCCGCGTTTACGCAATATCACGTCATCGGCTGCGCCCAACCAGATGTTTCCGTTTGAAGGGTCTTCCGTCTTGGTATAGAACTCCGGGGCCTCAAGATAGCGTATGGCCTCAATGATCTCTTCTGCAAAGAGTGCAGCCATCCCAGCTTCCAAGGCGGGTGCCAGATACGGGAGCCACACATGTTCGTCAACCATGGGGGGCAGCAATGACCTGCACCGCTCAAGGACCTGTTTGACATCTCCAAGGTTTTTGACAGGTATGGCTGTAATGCCAAAGATAACGGGAAGGTAATAGGCCGTGTTGGGAAAGCCGATCTCTTGATCAGGCCCCCATTTATCGATGGCTTCTTGATAGTTGCTTTGCGCCCTTTCTACGATCTTATGGGCACCCCGAATTGCTGCAGAACAAATGATTTTTGACACTTTTCAAACACCTCGTCTCTCAGATTTTGGGATTTGGAACTTCGATTTCGGATTTCTATCACCTATTTTGCATTCTGCAATCCGCATTCCGCAATTGTCTCATTCCCCACTCCGCACTCCACATTCCATTCAGTTTCCCATCAGGTCATTCATAAAACCCCTGACCAACTTAATGGCATGCGGGTGCCGCATGATCAGGATGTCGCCGCCGGCCAGAAGGAATAACATCGCTGTCATGGCCTCAAGCATAACACCCCTCTTTTCAGGATCTCCCAACAAGGGGGCCTCCTGTTGGCTCACTTTTGCCTCTTTGATCTTCCAGACCTCTTTGGACAGGTTACACACTATCGGAAACTGGAGCCTTTCATCTTTCTGTGTGAGAGCAGCCATGCGCACCCTCTCCATGACAGAATAACAGTATTCCAACCCGTAACCCACTGACGCCACTGTGGGGTCCACCACTATCCTTTCATCAGGAACCCCAAGGTTTCCCACCAGGATATTGAGCTGTTTGGCGAGGTTTATGTCGGTTGGTGATGAGGCGCCAATAGTGTGCTGAAAGGCAATGGCTGCCGCGCCGAGAACCTTGTAGCTTCCTTCTTCGACTGGGCCTAGAACAAGATCCTCTCCGGCACATGCCTCTGCAACCATTTTCAGAACCTCTGTATCCTTTTCCAGGTTGCTACTGCCCCATATGATGAGAGGGACATCTATGGCAGCCGCCACTCTCTTGGTGGTTTCCACGGCTTGCTCTGCCGGTGCGTTCTGGGCATTGGGATCTGTGCTGACAAGCTGCAGGGCCACCATTTCTGCCCCGTACGATGCCACACATTTTTGGGCCCATGCGGCAGGGTCGTGGACAACATCAGCAAAGGGGGCCAACGCCGCCTCGGGCCACTCCTCAGGTGGTGCATCACATACCTCCATGGCTATCCTCGGCATATGAGTCATATTTCCCTCAAACAGGTAGAATGGATAGCAGGTCTCTCCGCCCACGGTCACGCGGCCTGGTTCTTTTCCCAGAGCAATTTCCCTGATGGCTCCGTTGTAAGATATCCTTGGTATCTCAAATGCCATGACAACTCCTTTCCATATATGATTTGTGATTGATGATTGGCTGTTTAAGGATCAAGATCTCCCTCTTGCCCCTGGTGGATCAATCCTCAACTGTGAACTTTCAATCATCAATCCTCTACACTCCGGCTTCATCCAGAATAAGTGGTATCTTGCTCTCCCAGCCAAGGGCCATGATATGAGCACCATCGCAAAGATCCTTCATCCCCTTGATCAAGCCAACAGCTATCTCCATACTGGCCTGGGCCTTGTCCTCAGCACCCTTTAGTTCCTTGATTAGGGATTCCGGAACGAATACGCCGGCTACGTTCTTGTTCATATAACGGGCCATACCGACTGACTTGAGTAGAATAATACCCCCCAGCACCTTTGTATCAAATCCCTTAATGCGTTTCATGAATTTTTCAAAGGCGTCCAAGTCATAGACGCCCTGGGTCTGAAAAAACCTGGCGCCTGCCTCGATCTTTTTCTCCATTTTCATGATTTGAAGATCCATAGCAGCCTCGTTATCTGCACCAGGGTTTACCACTGCCCCGGCAAGAAAGTCGGGCTTTCCCTTCAATTCGTTACCGACCATGTCATATCCTGAATTAAGCCTTCCTATCACATCCAGAAGTGACACCGAGTCCAGGTCAAAAACAGGCTTTGCCCCAGGATGATCCCCCAGGGTCGGATAGTCCCCGGTGAGCGAAAGCACGTTTCTGATCCCAAGCACCCAGCCGCTCAGCAGGTCCGACTGCAGAGCAAGCCTATTCCGGTCCCTGCAAGTGACTTGAAAAACAGGATCGACTCCCATATCTGTCAGCAGATGACAAAAGGCCATAGAGCCGAGACGCATGACCGAACTCTGCAAGTCAGTGACATTAATGGCATCCATGCGATCCTTGATAATCGCAGCATTTTTCAACAGGTGCTCCACGTCGGTTCCTTTGCCAGGTCCGACCTCAGCGGTCACGAGAAACTTCCCTGATTCTAAGGCTTGTCTGAAATTCATGGTAGCACCTCTTCTATGTGGCTTCGACCTCCCGTAAATCTTCTCTAATTACAATGCCAGGGCGAATGCGCCAGTCCTTGACCTGTGGCTTTTCCTTCAGATAATGCAACATGTTCAAACGCTTTAGAGCATGGTAGATCTGCTGCCAGGCACATGGACGATCCTTGGAGACTTCACATCTTCCCTCTGACGCGCCGCCGCAGGGCCCATTCAGGAGTCCCTTGGCGCAGCGGGTCACAGGGCAGATCCCACCGGTTCTCCACAGGATGCAGTCGCCGCATGCCGTGCACATCTCAGTCCAGACGCCCGGTTCTTCTTTGATGCCTATGAAACGGGTATTTAGCGCTGGCAAGACAGGCTTTTCCGGAAACCGACTGGCAACGGCCTGAACGCCATTGCCGCAGGCCATTGAAAGAATGGCCTCTGTGTCATGAATCTTTTTTTCCAGACGGTCGATAAACTTCATAGAGCACTGTCGAGGGATGTTGGTTTTTTCTATGAGCCTATCCTTGTTTTCAGAATAGAGTGCCTCAGCAAGCTTGTTGACCTCATCGGGTCCGCCGGCTGAGCAGAACGTCATGCACGTACCACACCCTACTAACAGGAGCTTGCCGTATGGGGCGATCATATCCTGTATTTCTGCAAACGGTTTCTGTTCAGCAATGATCATGAAATACCTCCAAACCCTATTCTTCCACCGGCAATGATACGATAAATGTCGTACCCTTTCCGACTTCACTTTCCATGTGGACTGAACCGTTGTGGGCATCCAGAATCCCTTTGACGATCGACAGCCCAAGGCCTGAGCCAGTTACACGCCTGGTTTGTTCCGTCTTGATGCGATAGAATCTCTCAAAAACCCGGTCAATATCTTCTGGCGGAATTCCTATGCCGGTGTCAGCCACCTTGAATCGTATGTCTTTTCCCGCCTTGTTGAGGACCACCTGCACATTCCCACCCTTTGGGGTGTATTTGATGGCATTGCTGATAAGGTTAACAAAGACCGCCTCTATGCCGCCCCTGTCGCCACTGAACGATGGGATTTCTTCCTCAATTTCGGACTTCATGCTAATGCCTTTCTCTTCAGCAGACAGGCGCATAAGCTCAACGGTTCGCTGCAAGATCTCCGTCAGGTCCAGGCTTTCAATCTTCTGGATCGATTTGCCCTCCTGAATACGCCTATAGTCCAGGATGTCGTTGACCAAGGTAATCATTCCCTTGGTCTTTTCCTTGGCCTTCCCGAGCAGATCTGTCTGTTTAGAAGTAAGAGCCCCGGCCAGTCCGTCATGAATTACAGAAACCTGCATCAGCAGGGAGCTCAAAGGAGCCTTGAGTTCGTGGGAGACCATAGAGAGAAAATCGGCCCTCAGTTTATCCATTGCGCTAATCCCCGTGACGTCATGAAAGAGGCATACCGCACCAACTACCGTCCCTTCTCCATTCTTCACAGGGTCTACATGTACACGAAACGATTTTTCTTGCACCTTGACCACGGGTTCTTCGCCGGCCATCAAAGGAGCCAAGGAACTGTCCGATTGAATTGCACGCAATATAAACGATAACAACTCATCCGACTCAATGCACTCTGAAACGGGACGCCCCAGCGTCTTTGCCTCCTTCAAGCCAAACAGGCTTGCGGCTTTCTCATTAAACAGTACGATGTCCGTCTGCCAATCCGCCACTACGAGAGCGTCGGCAAGGCTGTTGAGGATCGCGAGAAGATTCTCTTCACGGCCCGGTTTACTTAAGGTGGCCTGCCTTTGCCGTCTCAGCACCCTCAGTTGCCGCCTGAGCCTGAAGGCCTCTATGGCCCGATTCATCTTTGTCCAAAAGCGGTCCTTGGTAAAGCTCTTGCGGATGCAGTCGTAGGCCCCGGCATGCATTGCCTCGATGGCTTCCTCTCCACAGTTGTCAGACATGGTCATGATCAGGATTTCATGCCTGGCCTTTTGAACGATGTTGATGAGAGACATCCCGCCCCATCCGGCAAGCTCAAGGGAAAGTAGCATGATGTCCACATCTCCTGGATGTTTCTGGATGATTTCCAGTGCTTCTTCAACAGACTCGGCTGTCCGGACCCTGTGGCCTTCGTCCAGGATGAGTTGCCGGCATCTTTGTATAATGGTGATATCGTTTTCTACCACCAATACGTTTATGGTCGGCCTGATCAACATCGTCTGACTAGTTCTCGCTCAGCCAGTCCCCTACTCGCTCTGCCAACTCTTGAGATTCGACTGGTTTGGCAATGTAATCATCGGCCTCGGTCATAAGGCCCATGTGCTGGGTGTAATGCGTTTTGAACATCTCCTGGTCCACGCCCGTGAGCAGAATGACCGGGATTTTCTTCAGTTCCGGGTCTGCCTTAAGGACCACGCACACATCGTATCCGTTCATTTCAGGCATCATTACATCCAGGATGACCAGATCGGGTTTCTCGGTCCGCACCTTCTCCAGCCCCTCCTTTCCGTCATAAGCCAGTATAACTTCGTAGCCGTTACTCTCCAAAAGGAGCTTTGTTGCGTCACAAAAATCAACGTCGTCGTCAACTAACAACACCTTTTTCATGGCCACACCTATACAATTGCGGATTTTAGATTGCGGATTCTCAGAAACCCGATTCTGAGCATATTCCCGGTATTTGGTGAGTCTAACTCAACGAACTCAATAAACTCAATAAACCCAATAAACCCGATAGACCCATTATTCCTTACCAATCCTTTTAAGGATCTTCCCGACCCTTTCGAGCAATGTGGCGCTTTCGATGGGCTTTTCCACATAATCATCAACATCGAGCTGGACACCGGTTTCCAGTTCATAGCGGCGCTGGCTCACGTCCTCTCGCACTGAGCTAAGGATGATGATCGGCATACTGCCGTACTTGGCGTGCCGCGGATCTTTGAGGGCTTTGCATACTTCAAAGCCGTCCATTACGGGCATGAGGAGATCCAGGATGAGCAAATCCGGTTGCTCTTCTTTCAGCTTTACCAGGCACTTCTCGCCGTTCTCAGCCGTGACCACCGTGTAGCCGCCAGCCTCCAATATCATCTGCAAGGTTTCCCGCATATCAGGATCGTCGTCAACGACCAGGATCTTGGCACTTGTTCCCATGGTACACCCCCTATCATTTATCATTTGCCATTTATCATTGGTCATTCCTCAATAGAATTGGATATTGTCGATTGAATATTAAAGATTGGAAGAATAAATCATCAACCATCACTGACGATTGATCACTTAATGACCAATCACTACACGACCGGCCTTGGCATTAAACCGGCCTCCTTCACGATGCGGGGGACGATATCTTCCCACGCCACGGCCATGATATGAATGCCGTGGACCCCCTCAACCTCTTTGAGTTGCTCGATGGTCTCTAGGCAAATCTTGACCCCCTCTTCCTTGGGATTTTTAGCATCGGCCATGCGATCAACGATCTCCAGTGGCACGCTCAAGCCGGCGACATTGTTTCGCATGTAGCGAGCCATACCAACAGACTTGACCGGAATCAGCCCTGCAAGGATATGGGTTTTTTCGTCCAAGCCTCTGTCTCTAACCATCTTCATCCATTCAATAAATTTGGCCATGTCGAAGATGCCCTGAGTCTGAATAAAATCCGCTCCCGCGTTCGCCTTTTTTGCCAGACGGATGACCCGAAATTCAAAGGGGTCGGCAAAAGGATTGGCTGCCGCTCCAATGAAAAACGGCACATCTCCTGAGATCTCTTCACCATTTAAGAACTTGTGTTCATCCCGCATGGTCTTGACCATCTGAACAAACTGGATCGAATCAATGTCGTACACTCCCTTGGCCGTAGGATGATTGCCAAACTTCTGATGATCGCCGGAAAGGCAGAGCACATTGCGAATTCCCAATGCGGCTGCGGCCAGGATGTCGCTCTGCAGTGCGAGACGATTCCGATCTCTCACCACCATCTGCAGGACTGGCTCCACGCCCAGATCTTTTAATAGAAGGCAGCCGCCGAGGCTTGACATGCGCACAATGGCGGTCTGGTTGTCCGTTACGTTTAAGGCGTCGCAGCAAAATTTGAGGAGTTCCCCTTTTCTCTGGATGACCTTCAGTGAACTCCCTTTGGGAGGCCCAGCCTCGGCAGTGACAGCAAACTGGCCGCTTTCCAATAATCTTTCCAAATTACTCCCTGACTTCATGACCTGAGATCCTCTCTGACCATCTTTCTAGGGCCGCCGTGTCCGGCTGGTGACCAGTTTTTCACGGGAAAAATCTCTTCCAACACCTCCAGCCGGTCAAGCCTGCCGAGCCGATCAATGATTAATTGCCATACGCAATCTACGTCTTTGCTGATCTCGCACTTCCCGTTCATAGACCCACCGCACGGGCCATTTAGAAGCTGCTTGGAACATCTGGCAATCGGGCAAAGCCCGGCCGTCTTGTGTAAGATACAATCCCCGCAGCCAGCACACCGTTCTGACCACACGCCCAATTCCTCGGTCACGCCCAAGAACGTGGTATTACAGCCCGGCAAGACTACCTTATCAGGAAACCGTTCTGCCACCAACTGGACGCCAGCCCCACAGGCCAAAGAAAGCACGGCATCTGAGCCAGCCACCTTGTCTGCGATCATATCAACGAAATCAGGCTCACACTGCCGGTCGAGCGATCCTTCATCTACAACAATGTCACGTCCCTCTTTTTTCCTGGCAATCCTTAGGAGAGAACCGAGTACTGAAACCTCCTTCGGACCGCCTGTACTACATACCGCGACACAACCTTTGCAGCCAACTATCAAAATCCTTTGATAGTCCCTGACCATTTCAAGAATCTCCTCAATTGGCTTCATCTCTGCAATAATCATATATTCTCCTCTGTGCTATTCTTTCTTCGCAAAGGGCTGGGCCCCAGGGCCTTGATCCTCTCTGTCATCTCGTTGGCGATCTCCGCAAAACGCGGGCCCTCGGCAGAGGACAGGTTAAACATTTCTACGCGTTCTTCCTCGATACCGAGCCTGCCCACCAGGTCCTTGGCCATCCGGACCCGCCTCTTTGCCTTAAAGTTTCCTTCAATAAAATGACATCCCCCTTCCAAGCATCCGGCCACCAAGACCCCGTCGGCGCCATCCTCTATGGCACGGAGAATGTGTATGACATCTATCGTGCCGCTACAAGGGACTAGAATAATCCGGATGTTGGGAGCATATCTTAAACGCATAGACCCTGCCAGGTCTGCTGCCGCATAGGCGCAATACTGGCAACAGAAGGCGATGATTTTTGGCTCAAACTTTTTCATTAATTCCTTAGTCCCTCAATCAAACACGCATCAATCTTGGCCATGATCTGCTCTGTAGTAATGCTGGCAAGCGTAATGGCCTGGTAAGGGCACTCGGCCACACACATCCCGCAGCCGTGGCATGTGTCTGCGTCTATTTGAGCTACACGATCTTCATTGATAAACGGAACAGAATAGGGACAGGTGCGCACACAGGTCAAACAGGTGCCGCACGAAGCGGGATCTACGACGGCCACAGCTCCACTTATTGTTCTTTCTTTACGGGCAAGGACGGTGCCCGCCCTTGAAGCCGCTGCCTTGGCCTGCGCGATGCTTTCATCAATCGGTTTGGGGTAATGGGCTATGCCAGCCAGGAAAATACCCTCATTAGCAAAATCGACCGGCCTGAGTTTAGCGTGGGCCTCCATGAAAAATCCGTCTTTGTTGCGCGGCAACTTATAGATATCAGCCAGGGGTGTATTATCACGCGGCACAATGGCAGAGGCGAGCACTACAATGTCGGGACTGATAACCAAATCCCGGCCCAGGATGAGATCCCTGGCAGTCACAACAATCTCAGTACCCGTTTTTTCAACTTTAGGTTTCAGCTCCGGCGTGTATCGAATAAAAGTAACCCTTTTACGCCTCGCTTCTCTGTAAAGCTCCTCTCTCTGCCCATAGGTACGAATGTCCCGGTAAAGGACATATATATCCATCTCCGGATTGATTTCCTTCAATTTCAAAGCGGATTTCATCGTGTGCGTACAACAAACCTTTGAGCAATAAGGTCTATCCGGTTCCCTGGACCCTACGCACTGGATAAATACCACGGTCTTTGCCCGGGAAACTTTCTTGTCTCCTTTGCTCATAGCTGCATCGAGTTCCAGGTGAGTCAAAACCCTTTCATCCTGACCATAAAGGTATTCAGTGGGCTTGTATTCTTTTCCACCTGCGGCCACGATCACAACTCCGTGCTCCAAGACAAAATCGGTACTGTTTCGGGAGATGGTCGTTTGGAAATTCCCCACAAACCCCGAGGCTTCCTTGATAGTGGACACATTGTACACGTCAATCAAGGGATGACCTTCCACCTGGTGGACCATTTCTTTCACCCTGGCTCCAATTTCTTCTCCCTGCCAAGTGCTTAGGAGCCGAAGGGCATTTCCTCCTAGTTCATTCGATTGCTCCACAAGGTACGTACGGAACCCCTGATCGGCCAGGCCAAGGGCCGCTGTCATACCGGAGATACCCCCTCCGATCACGAGGGCCTTATCGTCCACCGGAACGGTCAGCTCAGATAATGGTTGCGTCAGCTTGGCCCTGGCAACCGCCATGCGCACGAGATCCTTTGACTTCTCAGTGGCTGCCACCGGATCTTGGGAATGTACCCAGGAGCACTGATTTCTGATGTTGGCCATCTCCAGGAGGTACTTATTCACGCCTGCATCCCTGAGGGTTTCCTGGAACAGCCCTTCGTGTGTTGTGGGTGAGCAGGACGCAACTACAACGCGGTTTAATCTTTCCCGCTGGATGACCTCTTTCATATGTTCCTGCGTGTCCTGGGAACAGGTAAAGAGGTTCTCTTCTGCGTGAACGACTCCGGGCAGGGTGCGGGCGCACTCAACAACTTCCGGCACATCCACAATCCCCACGATATTGATACCGCAGTCACACACGAAGACTCCGACGCGGGGCTCTTCAGAAGATATTTGTCTCTCTTCAGGATAGGTCCTTTCCCTGACCAGTGTCCCCCGCACATCTGACAGGGCTTCCTCTGCCTTGCAGGCGGCCGCGCTCGCTTCCATGACCGAATACGGAATATCCTTTGGCGCCTGGAAGGCCCCGCAGACGTAAATGCCCTTTCGGGAGGTGTTAACAGGACTAAAGATTTCGGTTTGTACAAAGTGGTCCTGGTCGAGATCAATTTCCAGGCGTTTGGCAAGTTCGATAAGCGACTTGGAGGTCTCCATGCCTACCGAGAGAACAACCAGATCGAATCTCTCGATCCGGATATCACCGTTTTTATCTACATATCGCAGGGTCAAATCGTGACTATCCGGGTCTTCTTCGATCGTATGAATCCTGGAGCGGATAAATCTGACCCCGTAGTCTTTTCTGGCCCGGTCATAATAACTTTCGAAATCTTTTCCATAGGTCCTCATATCCATGAAGAAAATGGCCGTATCTACATCATGTTCAACGTGTTCCCTGGCAATCACGGCCTCCTTAATGGCATACATGCAACAGACCGATGAGCAATAGGGGTGATCACATCGGTTGACGCCCCTCGAACCGATGCATTGCAGCCATGCGATCTTTTGGGGTTCTTTCCGATCTGATGGCCGCTGGAGATGACCTCCATAGGGCCCGGTGGGGCTCAGAATGCGCTCAAACTCCATGCTGGTGACAACATTGGGGAATTGAGCATAGCCGTAAGTATCGAGCCCTGCCGGATCAAAAGTCTCACTTCCCAGGGCAAGTATCACAGAACCGACATTGATATCGAACGATCTGTCTGTCATATCATGGTTTATTGCCTGGGCCTTACAGGCATCCACACATTGAAAACACTCACAACATACGCCGCAGTCAAGACAACGGGCAGCTTCTCTCTTTGCTGTTTCTTCATGCATTGAGAGATTGGTCTCTTTAAAGTTTTTTGTCCTTTGGGTAACATCAAGGGTAGGGATTGCAGCACGGGGTATTTTTGGTTCTATTGTATCAATAGGCCTGTAGTCTGTTTCCGAATCCTTACCGGAATCTTCTTGAGAAGATGGTAAAATCTCTTTGCCCTGGAGATAGGCAGAAATGGAGGCAGCCGCCTTTTTCGCTTGAGCGATTGCCTCGATCACCGTCTTTGGGCCGGTAACCACATCACCACCTGCAAAGACACCCTTCTTTGTTGTTGCAAGGGTATCCGGGTCAACATTCAGCAGGCCATATTCTGAGAATCCAATATCGCTAACGCCTGTAGCAAATGATTTATCAGGTCTCTGGCCAATAGCAGCTATGACATGCTCGCCCGGAATAAGAAACCCAGACCCATCAATAGGAACAGGTCTTTGCCTGCCAGAGCTATCCGGTTCGGCGAGCCTGTTTTTGAGGCATTCCAGCCCCTTCAGGATACCGTCATCGCCTATGACTTTTTTCGGTGTTACCAAAACATGGAGATGCACACCCTCCTCCAATGCCTCGTTGACCTCAAAGGGATCAGCAGGCATTTCATTACGGCTTCGCCTGTAGACGATATGAACCTCCTCGGCCCCTAAACGGACCGACACCCTGGCAGCATCAATCGCTGCATTACCTCCGCCAACAATGACGACCTTCCCGTTGATTTCCTTGACCTTCCCTAAATTTACCCCTCTTAACCACGAGGCGCATTGATGAAAGTTCTCAAATCCGTCTTCTCCGGGAATATCTAACTTGATCCCTTTATGGGCTCCAGTCGAAACATAGACTGCCCCGTAACCTTCCGCAAATAGGTCGTCTAACGTCTTCTTTTTACCTATCGGGGTGTTTGTCTTTATCTCAACACCAAGCCGCTTTATGTTCTCGATCTCTCTATGTAAGACATCTCGGGGGAGACGGTATGCCGGGATACCGAGTGCAAGCATTCCTCCGGGTATACTTGAGGCCTCAAATATGGTAGGCTTGAATCCATCCAGTGCCAGAAAATACGCTACGGAAAGGCCGCTCGGGCCTGAGCCGATAATGGCAACTCTCCCTTCTCGGGGTGTGATCTGTGGCACTGGCAGGGAAAGGATGTCAACCTGGTCAGCGGCAAACCGCTTTAGTTCCTTAATAGAGACGGCCTCATCCACCTGACAGCGGCGACACTCCTCTTCACAGAATCTTACACACACCCTCCCGAGAACCCCTGGAAGGGGCATGTCCCGCATGATTATCTCAACGGCCTCCTCATACTTGCCGGCCTTTATCATGGCCACGTAGCCCTGGACATTGATATGGGCCGGGCAGGCAGAAATGCAAGGAGGCCTGTCTTTCTTGTCAATGGTATAGGCCCGCGGAACGCTTTGCGGATAGGGAAGGTACGTTGCTTTCCTCGTACATAGCCCTTGGTTATATTCATCCGGAACGCTTACCGGGCAGACTTGAGCACAATCTCCACATCCCGTACACTTATCAAGATCTATATAGCGTGCTTTTTGGTGTATCCAGGCATGGAAGTTACCCTCTGCACCGGTAATGCTCTCTATCTCGGAAAGGGTTAATATCTCGATATTCAGGTGCCGGCTACACTCCACCAGCTTTGGCCCCATGATACACATGGAGCAATCGTTTGTAGGGAATGTCTTATCCAACTGAGACATCTTGCCGCCAATAGTCGATGATTTTTCAACCAGGTACACAAAAAACCCTGAATCTGCCAGATCAAGGGCCGCCTGTATGCCGGTGATACCACCACCCACAACCATGACCGCCCCTACCTTGCCCTCTGGCATCTCTATCCTTTCTGTAAGTTTTTTCTTTGTTGAGCCCATAGATGGTCTGCCCTTTTTAGCATTCCGAAGCAATCAAAAAAACATAAGGGGATGATGCTGAACAGGTCACCCCGCTACTGAGGTCTTCGCAACTCCCTTCACCTCTGCGGCACAAAGTCTCAACTCGCCCTTGATGTCTGCTGTGATTTGAGGCATATTTCATCCATCCGTTTTTTACCGTCTTAAAGGGCTGGGTCCCAGCATCTTCACTCTTTTATTCATTTCTCGGGATACCTCCATGAACCTGTCAGGCTGATCACGGGGCACCATAAAAATCTCGATACGCTCAGGGGCTATCTCTAATTTCGATAGGGCCTTTTTCACGTATTCGACCCGTTTTTTTGCCCTATGGCTTCCCGTCAAATTGTGACAGGCCTCTTCCTCACATCCGACAACGCAGACACCGTCAGCCTGCTCTTCAAAAACGCCAAGGAGACGGGTAACTTTCAATTCGCCCGTGCAGGGCACAACCTCTAACCTGACATTCCTGGGAAATGCTGACACATAGAGGCCTTCCAGATCACTGATCCAATTTCCGATTACATACTGACAACAAAACATTATTATCTTTGGCACGAAAACACGACCCAGGGGCTCCTCAAATGTCGAGGTTTGTTGCCGTGTGGCGGGTTTTTTAAGGACAATAGCCTCGCCTGGGCATTCGGCCACGCATATACCGCAGGCCCTGCACTTTAATGGATTAAACTCAATAAAACCAAGCCCCTTCTCTTTGATAGAAGGCGCGTTGAAAGGGCAGATACGGAGGCATGTCAAACATCCCATACACTTGCCGGTACTCAATGCGGGTAACTTCCCTATGGCTTCCAGTTTACCAATATCAACATATCCCTCCCTAACGGCCATTTCACGAAGCACATCCACAATGCCATTAAACCCCACATCCTGCGGACAGACAAATTTGCACGTATCACAATGGGAGCAATACCAGAGAGCTCCGGAACGGAGGAGTCGATCTTTAAGACCCAGTTTGATCATGTGGAGAATTTTTCGGGGGTCAAAGGCGGGCTCAGCTTGGCTGACAGGACAGATACCCGTGCAGGCGCCACACTCAAAACACCGGTTGACCAGCTCGCCGCCAGGCATTGCAGTCACTTCAAACTTAAATTGATAGTGGAAATCATGCTTGGTTATGGTCAACGTATACTCCCTATAAAATCGCTGCTCGATTTTATATAACGCGGCGCCGACTTCGCCATAGTAGCCATGGCTACGACGGCTGAATGCGCCACCTAAAATTTGAACTTCCTATACTATCAAACGCTTTTTCTTATCTGTTCCTCACTGGTGCGCTCCTGATTCTGCGATCGTCCTCTCCTGCTTTGCCATCTCACGCATCATGGCCTCGTTGATTTTCTCGGCCATCTTTGCTTCAATCACCTCAGGCGTATAGTCATTTTCCTTTCTCAGATTCAGGGCAAGCTTGCCCCAGCGCGTCCGCAGCTTGATATTCTCTACAGCGGATCTGGCCGCCGACAGCTTCAACTTGAGTTCATCTTCGGCCATGGCCTCGGTGTCCCCCAACGGACCCAGTTGCTTGATTGTGCCGGTAAAGCTCGTTATCAAGCGCACAAAGAGTGGGGCCTCGGCTGCCGAAGCCCAATTCAACTCCAGCCTCTTGGGCTCTATGCCCGCGATCTCGAGCACCTTGTGGGTAACGTGGGCAGTCACTATGGCATCATAATTACCAACCTGGTAATGGCACTCTCCAAGCTGTCAGCCGCCCACAAAGACCCCGTCCGCTCCCTGGCGAAAAGCCTCAATGATGAAGAGCGGATCAACTCTGCCCGTACACATAACCCTGATTACCCGGATATTGGGTGGGTATTGAAAACGTACTACCCCTGCCCCATCGGCTGCCGCATAGCAGCACCAGTTGCAGAGGAAACCAAGTATTTTTGGTTCAAATTTGTTATCTTTCATTTCGCTTACTCCGTAGGCTAACAACCTTCACCAAACGCCCCTATCTGCGACAGGATCTGCTTGTTGGTGAATCCATCCATGGATATGGACAACGTGGGACAATGGGAAGCGCATATGCCACATCCCTTACATGAGGCAGAGATTGTCTCGGCTTTTTTCTTTTTGCCGACTTTTATCATTCTAATGGAAGCATAAGGACACAGGCTCTCACATATTCCACATCCAATACAGGTTTCTATATCTACTGAAGAGACAATGGGCTCTACCGTGACATATCCCCTGCCCAGCAAAATGGCTGCCTTTGCTGCAGCGGCCTTGGCCTGTGATATTGAATCACCAATCGATTTCGGCCAATGGGCCAGCCCACAAATAAATACCCCCGCTACAGCAGACTCAACAGGGCGAAGTTTCACATGCGCCTCTAAGATGAAATTCTCCTCAGTTGTAGCAATCTTCAACATCTTCGACAGTCTTTCAATTTCATTAGGCACTATTGCCACGCTAAGCACTAGATAATCAGGCTCAATCTGAACAGTCTCCCCCAGGATCATATCCGTAAATTCCACACGAATAGATCCTGCGTGGTCAGTTACTCTTGGCTTGTCGTCCACCTCGTAGCGAATAAAGATAATCCCTTTATCCCTTGCCTCTGTGTAGTAATCCTCCACAAAACCACAGGTGCGCATCTGCCTGAACAAAACATAAATATTGGCATCCGGGTTTAACCGGCGAACCTTCAAAGCATTTTTTACTGCATGACCGCAGCAGATTCTGCTACAATACCCAAGATCTTCACCCCTTGACCCAACGCACTGAATCATTACAATGTCTTCTATGGTTTTCGGGTCCGGAGAGCCTGCCAATATCTTTTCGAACTCAAGCTGCGTGACTACCTGTTCGGACTCGCCATATAGATACCTTTTACTCTGGTACTCACGGCCTCCGGTTGCAATAATAGTTACACCGTGCTCTAAGGCCACGTCTTCGGAGTCTGTATTCAACCTGGTCGAGAAATTTCCTACATAGCCGCTTATCTTTTCAACTTCTGAATTCTTGTAAACATGAATCAGGGGGGCATCCTCAACCTTTTTTATTATGCCTCTTAAGAACTCCGTAATATCTCTTCCTTCCAGGTTATAATAAATCCTGTTTAAGTTCCCGCCCAGCCGATCGGTTTTTTCCACAAGATAGCTTTCAAACCCCTGTTCGGCAAGGCTCAAGGCCGCGGACATACCCGCAAGTCCGCCCCCTATGATCAGGGCATTAGGTATGACCGCAACAGTCTGCTCTTTGAGTGGTTCAATGATCCTGGCCTTGGCTACAGCCATCCTCACCAGATCTATGGCCTTTCTCGTAGCTTCCTCAGGCGTGTTGGCATGCACCCACGAACACTGATCCCTTATGTTGGCCATCTCGAAGAGAGAAGGATTCAGACCAATTTCTTTCAGCGTTTCCTGAAATAAGGCTTCATGGGTACGAGGCGTACAGGCGGCTACCACAACACGGTTTACGTTTTCCTCTTTGATCTTTTCTTTAATCAGTTCCTGGGTATCCTGAGAGCAGCTATAGAGATTTCTTCCAACAAATACTACACTGTCGAGCGTAGAGGCATACTCGGCGACATCATTGACGTCAACCACGCCTGCAATATTGGTCCCGCAGTGGCAGATAAATACACCGATACGAGGCTCGTCTCCTGTCTCAATTTCAGGAGGATATTGCTTTTTTATTGCCTCTGTCCCACGGGTTTCAGCGAGAACTTCGGCCACCCCTGATGCTGCTCCGCTTGCTTGTGTCACACAGTCCGGGATATCATACGGGCCCTTAAACGCGCCGGCCACAAATATACCCGGCCGGCTTGTCTCCAAAGGAGCCACTGTATGTGTCTCGCAAAAATCGTATTTGTTAAGATCGATACCGGTGATTCCGGATAGGTCCTTGGCCGAGTCAGGTGATTCAAGGCCCTCGGAAAGGACTATCATATCGAACTCCTCTACCTTGTGTTCTCCCCTGTCAGTTGCATAGACAACCCTCAAAGAGCCATCAGCATCTTCAACAGATGCGACCCTGCTCCTGACATATCGAATGCCGTATTTCGCCCTGCTCCTTTCTCTGGCCTGGTCAAACCCCTTACCCCTTGTCCTCATGTCCATGTGAAATATTGTAACATGAACATACGGGTCATGCTCTTTGACTACCATCGCCTCTTTGATGGAATACATGCAGCAGACACTGGAACAGTAGTTGTTATTGCATGTAACATCCCTTGAACCTATACACTGGAGAAAAGCAATCTTTCTGAGATGGGGCAAGCCGGATGGCCTGAATATCTTGCCTTGTGAAGGTCCTGAGGCACTCATGAGACGCTCAAACTCCATGCTGGTTACCACGTCAGGGTGCTTGCCATAACCAAAGCGGCTCAACACTTCGTGTCCGATACGCCCGAAACCGGGTGAAAGGACAATAGCCCCCACGGAGAGATCAAGGAACTCATCTTTGTCTTGAAGGTTTATGGCATGGGAAGGGCATGCAGAGACACAGATAGTGCACATCTCATGCTTGAGGAAGAGACAGTGTGCCGGATCAATGTAATATGAAGACGGAACGGCCTGCACATAGTCTTTGCGCACAGCCTTGCTGAAGGCCAACCCCTGGTTGTACAGATCAGGGACTCGTACAGGGCAATACTTGGCGCACGTATCACATCCGGTACACAACTCCTCGTCTACGTAGCGGGGGAGTCGATGGACCCTGACCGCGAACCTGCCGGGTCCGCCATCAACAGAGACTAACGTTGCTTTCGTAATGATCTTAATGTTAGGAGACCGACCGGCCTCAACCAATTTGGGCGCCAGTATTCAGATGGCGCAGTCATTGGTTGGGAAGGTCTTATCGAGTTGAGCCATAATTCCACCGATAGCCCCACCCTTTTCGATCAGGTACACATAGTAACCCAAACCAGCCAGGTCCAGGGAGGTCTGAATACCGGCAATGCCGCCGCCGACAACCATCACGGATCCTGATTTGCCCTTTTTCATCCCTACAATTCCCGCCTCATGGCCATATCAAAGAGGACCCTTTCTTTCTTTTCCTGGATTCCCAGGGCCGCTCGCTTCTTTTCAATATGCCGGATCATCATCTGCGCCATTTCTACCGGGTCTTCCGCAACCGCCCACAACCCGCCATACAACTCTTCTATCTCTCTAAACAGGAAGTCGGTCAAAACCTTACTCCCTGTTGTAGGGAAGGTCCTGCCAAATACAACAAAGACACCGCTTGCCACACAATAGTGACCAATAGATACGGCCTTCTCACTCATCCATTCAGGGGCGCAGCCTGCCGCAGGGACCTTGCTGATATCATCGCCGAGGCCGCCTTCACGCACAATTTCAGCAGCCGCGATAAGGATACGGCTGTTGTCCACGCAGGAGCCCATGTGCAGTACCGGCGGCATACCCACGGTCTCGCACACCTCTCTTAGGCCAGGGCCTGCCAGTTCTGCCGCCTCTGGTCGCAACAGACCTTCGCGGCCGCAAGCCGTAGCAGCGCACCCGGTAACCAGTACCAGCACGTTGTTGGCTATCAACTCCTTGGCCACTGTCGTGTGCACATAGCCTGAAAGGACGTGGGCGCTATCACATCCTACAACAGCACCGACTCCTCTGATGCGGCCATTAATAATGTTATCGTTTAGGGGCCGGTAAGACGCCCTGAAGGTACCGCCTAGCATATAATTGATGGTTTCATGACTGAATCCTGCCACCACGTCCATCTTGTGCCTGGGAATATTTACCCCTCTTCTCTTAGGGTATCTCTCTATGGCACCGCTTACGATTGTTCTTGCTGTCTCCAGTGCGTGGTGATGGTCAAACTCGATATGGGTTGCCCCCGGGATTTTTGCACGGGGAGACGTGGTGATAATTTCTGTGTGAAAACACTGGCCCACGGTCGCTACCGACTGCATGATACACTGGATGTCAACGACCATGGCCTCAACCGCCCCGGTGGCCAGTACGATCTCCTGCTGGATAAAGCTACCTGCGATCGGGATCCCGTGCCTCATCAAGATCTCGTTTCCAGTACAACAGACGCCAACCAGGTTTATTCCGGGAGCGCCTACCTCTTTTGCCGCGGAGAGCATCTCAGGTTCCTGGCACACCATGGCCATGGCTTCTGAAAGGATCGGTTCATGGCCGTGCACCACAATGTTTACCTTCTCTTCGTCAAGGGTGCCAAGGTTGACTATGGCCCTAATCGGCACCGGTGTCCCGAACATGATGTCCTGCAATTCGGTGGAGATCATCGAGGCTCCCCACCCATCTGCTATGGCAAGGCGCGTCCCCTGCAGGATAAGGTTCTTATAGTCCTGATCAGTACCCATGTGCGTGCGGTGCATGATCTCCATAACCTCCCGCTCGATACCACGCGGCAGCACACCCATCTTTTTCCAGACCTCCTGCCTCTTCATCGGGGCACGACGTACGGTGTAGAGGCTCCCTTCCTGCCTTCCGAACTCGGCCAGTGCCTTTTCTCCCAGTTCTATGGCAATATCTTTTGTTGCGCGACCCTCGGTCTTGATCTCAAAGACGTCAGCCATATCAAGAAGCTTCTTTTCGTCCTTAATCGTGTAATCGGACTCCCCTTTGGCCGCGGCTATGAACCCCATGGTTGTTTCAAGCCCGTGATCCATATGAGCCGAAGCGCCGCCTGCTATCATACGGACAAAATTACGCGCAGCCACGGTCGAAGCTGTGGCCCCGCAAATACCGATCGATTCCGGGACATCTTCAATGATCATGCACGGCCCAAAGGAACAGTTCCGGCAGCAGGTGCCGCCCTTGCCGAAAAGGCAGGGCTGAATGACCTTCTTTTCCATCCGCTGCATATAGGTGACCACGCCTTTTTTGGCCGCTTCCCTGGCCACCTGCATGCTCCCCTCACAATCGATACCGGGGCAAGCAATGCCACAAACGGCCATCCTCTTTCTCTCCATGTGAAATCCTCCAGGGGGTTGGTTACTAGTCACTAGTCATTTATCATTTGTTATTGGTGATTTGGATTGTTGATTGTGGATTATCATTAGTATGGCGAGTTACTCCTTACTGCTCGCTTTCCTGAAGGGTAAACAACATGACAGGTTTTTCGCTTTTCATAGATCTCACTCTCGGTGGATTTGTGAACAATGCATCATGAATGCTCAACCATATGTTATTGTTGGTTTTTGTCCTCTGTTGCCATGTTGTTTATGCAACATTAGGGTTTACTGCCTACCCCCAAAGTCCTCGCCGCCTCCACCGTGTTTTTCATAAGCATCGTAATCGTCATAGGGCCGACACCACCTGGTACGGGGGTGATGGCTGCGGCCTTTTCCTGGACGGAATCAAAGTCCACATCGCCTGCCAGGATCGCCTTTCCCTCAGAGGTCTTGCCGATACGATTCACACCAACATCGATCACGACAACCCCTTCTTTGACCATATCAGCAGTAATTGTCTTGGGCTTTCCCACAGCCACGATCAGGATGTCTGCCATTTTCGTGAAGGCTGCCAGATCTTTTGTCCCTGTGTGACAAAGGGTCACAGTGGCGTTTCCTCCGGAAGGTGGCTGCATCATCATGTTGGCTATTGGTTTACCTACGATATTGCTTCTTCCAACTACCACCACGTGTTTGCCCTCCGTGGTAATATCTGAACGCCTCAGAAGCTCCATGATCCCGTGGGGCGTGCAGGGTAGAAAGTGGCCAGTGCCGATCATCAGTTTGCCCACATTGACCGGATTGAAGCAATCCACATCCTTGTCAGGATCGATGGCATAGATCACGCGCTCGGCATCAATATGTTTCGGCAGGGGAAGTTGTACCAGAATACCATGGATCTTTGGATTATCGTTCAATTTTTTCACGAGTTCCAGCAAATCGGCTTCTGAGGTATCAGCAGGGAGATCTGTCCTCTCAGAATAAATGCCAAGCTTGTTACAGGCTTTTTCCTTTTGCCCCACATAAACCTTTGAGCCCGGGTCCTCACCGACTAAGATGGTGGCGAGCCCGGGGGTTATGCCCTGCTTCTCTTTCAGTTCCTGCACTTCCTTTGCGATTTCTTCACGAATCTGCTTGGAGATCTCTGTTCCTTTAATTAGCTTGGCTGCCATGATGAACCCCCTTTTGACATTTATCATCAACCATTTATCATCTATCATTATTGATCTGTCATGGTCCGCTTTATCAATGACCAATGACTAATTTAGAATATCCCTTTCACTTTTCCGGTCTTCACATCGACATCTACGCGTCGAAAGGCCGGATTTGAGCTGGTTCCAGGCATCAGACTGATAGTCCCGGCGCATGGACACAGAAACTTGGCCCCGGAGTAGATCAGCACATCACGGATGGGCAGTGCCCAACCTGTGGGCAGTCCCTTTACGGCAGGGTCGTGGCTGAGGCTAAGGTGGGTCTTCACCATCATGGTAGTGTAGTCGTCAAACTTAGAGTCTGCTTCAAGCATCTTGGCCTTGGCCTCTGCTTCGGGGCTCCAGGCCACACTGTCTGCCCTGTACACCACTGTGGCGATTTTTTCAACCCGCTCGCGCAGCTTCATCTCAACGGGATAGAGGAAATTGAAGTCATTCTCGTCCTCGCAGGCATCCTTCACTGCATCAGCCAGCTCCAGGGCGCCCTCACCGCCATCGGCCCAGTGGGTGGATACGGCGCACCGAGCGCCAGCGGTCTCGGCCGCCTTTTTCACCATGGCGACCTCGTCTTTGGTGTCAGTGGCAAAACAGTTGACGCAAACGACCGGCTTAATACCTGCCGTCTTGATAATATTAACGTGATGCAACATGTTGGGAATGCCTTTTTCGAGCAGGTCAAGGTTTTCCCTAGTGTACTCTTCAGCCAGCGGCAGCCCTGCAACCACCTTGGGGCCGCCTCCGTGCATCTTCAAAGCCCGAATCGTGGTTGTAAGCACAGACACGTGGGGCTTGAGCCCGCTGTACCGGCACTTGACGTTCCAGAATTTTTCAAACCCGATGTCAGCGCCAAAACCGCTTTCTGTGACATGGTAATCAAACATCTTCAGCCCGATCCGGTCGGCAATAACGGAAGATTGACCGACTGCTATGTTGGCAAAAGGACCAGCATGGACCATACACGGCTGGTATTCAACAGTGCACATGAGGGTGGGGTTGATCGTATTTCGCATCCACGCGGTCATAGCGCCGCCTACCTCCAGGTCGCCTGTGGTTATCGCATTGCCCCCCTTGTCAAAGGCCACGGTGATCTTGTCCAATCTTTCACGCAGATCTGCCAGATCCCTCACAATTGAGAGGATAGCCATAAGTTCGGAACTTACTGCAATTCCAAACTTGGACTGCATGGTAAACCCATCGAAACGGCCACCGATACCTATGATAATATTGCGAAGGCTTTGGGCACAAAAATCGATTATCCAACCCATCTCCACCCTCGTAGGATCGATATCCAAACGCCGCATACCAGTAAGCCTTTGCAGTTGCTCGTCATTGTAGTTGCGCTCGTGCTGCATTCTGGCTGTGAGCGCAACCATGGCCAGGTTGTGGGCATTCATGATATCATTGATATCTCCGGTCAGTCCCATCGAGAATCTTGTCATGGGAATGAGCAAAGCATTACCCCCGCCGGCTGCTGTTCCTTTGATGTTCATTGTTGGGCCACCCGAGGGCTGGCGGAGACAGCCGCCCACATTCAATCCGCGTTTTCCCATCCCTTCCATAAGTCCCACAGAGGTTGTGCTCTTACCCTCGCCGAGGGGGGTGGGAGTAATGGCGGTCACCTCGATATACTTGCCGTCCGGTTTGTCTTTAAGCCTTTCAATAATCTTCATGAAATCGAGCTTGCAGAGTCTGGCGTAAGGGATAACCTCATCCTTTTCGAGTCCGAGTCCCTCGCGCCAGTCATCTGGCGTAGGCATGTTTTCTTCTGCCGCTTCAGAAATTTGCCAGTCTTGGAATTTGGTTGGATCAAAAGCCATGGCCATCCTCCTTTTCTATGTCTTGAGAATTCTCTCCACCTATGGCGGAAAAGCATAACCTATTTGAAGGGTTGATGGCAATATATTCGTGGTATCCATTCCTTAGAGACTCTGAATCGTAACATACCGGACGGATTAGCCAGCAAGCCTGTACCAGGAGTCTGTGATGGGTTTAAATACAATAGGATGGCCAAATCGGATATCAAGGCCAAGCCCTTCGGCTGAGGTGCTGCGCACCTCAGCCTTGACACCCGCTTTTAGGCCATGCTGGTTTGAAAGCAGGCCGACGGCGAGGGAATGGCCGTTTCCGACTTCAGGCTTAGGGATTATAGTTTTGACCATCGCTTTTTTACTGGCAAACTACAACATTTTGGGGGTACCCATTAAAATGTCTGAAGCGGCTTTATAAAATTTATAGCCCTTGGGTGGCACAAAATCTTCAATCATTATTGATTGGTGTTAATACACACTATACTAATTCTGTGCCAACCGGGGCTGAGAAAAATCCATCTAGTGTAGCATGTTATAACATCTTGATATTATAGGTAATGTCAAAATCGAAGATCTGGCGCAATTTGTGTGCGGGATGTGTCTGGCGGGGGATTTTGCCTCGGCAGCGGTTCAAAACATCCCGCTATGGCAGCGGTTCAACATGCCGGACGGCGCCAAAACCGTGTAGTAAAACCTAAATCGAGCATTACCCTGGCAAACTTTCTTACGTCTCTTGACAAGCCTCTTCCTTGTCGGGTACAATGCCCCAAAAAACAAAGGGCTGGAAGGACTTGGGTGATGCCGAGATTGACTGTCAAACTTGTTGAGGAGACCCTGCGAAAAGAGGTTCAGAAGCTCGATAAACGGGTCCAGGTGGTGGCTGTAAACCAGAGCAAGAAGAAGGATTCCTATCGCGTGACCTTGCTTAAAGATGGAAGGACAGGCGCCGCGGATCTCAAGGAGGATTTCCTTAAGGAATGCTTCTCTCAAGAAGGAAAGGGTAACGAATTGAGAAGGGCACTTGGCAAGGCTGTCAGCCGTTTGAGTATAAGGTTCGGTAGGTAGCCGTTGTTTCCGGAAAACCATTCGGCATGTTCTCCATGTCCCTCTTCTTTGCTCTCGCTCTATCTTTGTTTTTCCTGGTAGTCGTCCTTCAGAATATCTTCATCCGTTGTGTCCTTCCGCAAAGCATTTCCGCTGAGGATATAGCCGGCGTCGTCTCAATGGCCAATGCCCTCAACCCGGATCTGATAGTTCTTACCGGTGATTATGTAAACAACAACGCTTGTTTTTGAGCGAGCCCTGAAGACAGGAGGTTGCCATGAAAAAGGCAGTTTTACTAATAACAGTCATTGTTTTTTTCTGCTTGTGTTCATTACCGGTTTTTTCAGAGGAAATAGTTCTCAGGCTGAAAGATCAGGATATGTGGGAAATGTGCAATCTGAGTGGTGATTCTGTGGGCACATTGAAAAGAACCGAGGCGGGCAACTTCGGCTTTTACGATAAAGGTGGGAAGTATATTGGGGTAATTCTTCAGTCTGGAACGTGGATTCCTTGGAATGCAAGGAAACGCAAAACAGTAATCAAACCAGAAGAAGCACAGTTATATGTTGATGTCTTGAGGGCCATTAAGACTATCAAGTGAGCGGTCTTTTGTTGATTGTTCTTTGCCTATCGGAGTAATCTTTAAATGCGCTTGAAATGGATATTGGGTATTGCTGTCGCCCTCATGCTCGCGTTAATCGTAACAATTTACGCGATTGTGTCGAGCTACGACTTCAATGATCTCAAACCCAGGATTGTTCAAGCGGTCAAGGATGCCACGGGCCGCGAACTCACCCTGGGCGGCGACATTGAGCTTGATATTGGCTTGACCCCAGCCCTTGTGGTGGAGGACGTGAGCTTCCAGAACGCACCTTGGGGCTCGCGGACCGAGCTTGCCAAGATCAGACGCTTGGAGGTGCAGGTACACGTCCTTCCGCTTATCAGCGGGACCATAGAAGTCAAACGGCTCATCCTGATCGAGCCCGACATCCTGATTGAGACCAACAGTTCGGGCAAATCAAACTTCGTGTTCGAAGCCCCTAAGGAGATGGAATTTGAGAAATCCAAGGAAGAGGCGACGGCCGATGGGGAAGCAACAATCCCGGAGTTGATTTTCAGCGACGTGCGCATCGAAAATGGTCGACTCACGTACAAAGACGGACAATCGGGCAAGACCCATCTCATGGCATTGGACAGACTCGCTGCGGCCGCAAGCACTGATAAGCCAATCAAACTGAAACTTGAGGGGACTTACAACAGCAAGCCTGTCCAGATTAGAGGAATCTTTGGTCCGCTGGTGGCATTGACCGACCTCAACCAAGCATGGTCCGTGAATGTGACAGCCAACGCCGCAGGTGCCAATCTCACCGCTGACGGCGCGATCAGGGACATCTTGAACGGTAAGGGCCTTTACCTCGCTGTCACCGTCGAGGGTAAGTCTGTTCCTGATTTTTTCCAGCTTTTTGACGTGACCGGCGTGCCCGAACTAGGGCCTTTCAAGGTATCGGGCAGGCTTGCCGACCCTGACGGAAAATTGACAGCGAGAAATCTCGACCTTCGGGTCGGTACCGAGGAGCTGGCCAGGGTTGATCTTAAAGGTGTAGTCAAGGACCTCCTGGCTTTACGAGGGATGGAACTTGGCTTTGCGATCAAGGGCAAGGATCTGGTAAATCTCGAAAAGATCACAGGCCAGACGCTGCCTTTTAAGGGGCCTTTTGACTTTTGCGGTCATGCCGTCGCGTCGTCGGTAGAAGACTACAAGATTTCTGACCTGAAACTTGTCCTCGAAAAAGGCGATCTCAGTGGTTCAATGGAGATCAACCTGACAGGGAAACTGCCGCGAATTACGGCCGCGCTCTTGTCTCAGAGACTGGACCTGCGGCCTCTGTTGTTGAAAGAACGTGGAGAAGATGAAGAGGCAGGTGAGGACAATTCGACAGCGCAGCCAGCAGTACGAGCGGCAAAGCACGACAAGATCTTTTCTGATGATCCCTTGCGTCTCGAAGGACTGAACCAAGCCAATGCTGATATCAGGATCAGGGCAGAGCAGCTCGTTTTCCCGCTTCTGACCATCAATGACGTCAACGGTCACATGGTCCTGGAGGACGGACATCTCACGATGGAACCTCTTAAATTCCTTATGGGTGGCGGAAACTTTGACGGCCGTTTTTCTGTTCATCCCCAGGGCAAGATTCCAGCCGTGGCAATGACTTTTAAGATCGACCAGCTGGACCTCGGTCGCATGTTCAAGGATTTGGGGGTCGACGATCTTCCCGAGGGCAAGGTGGATGTTGACATCGATCTTGAGGGCCGGGGAAACTCGGTAGCAGCGCTTATGGCCGGACTCAAAGGGAAAACCGTGATAATTGTACAAGACGGTAGAATGACTTATAAACTCATCGGTTTCCTCGGCGGTGATTTGACTTCAAGCCTGCTTGAGTTTCTCAATCCGTTCAAAAAGGACGAAAAATACAGTAAACTCAATTGCTTTGTCACAGGATTGGACATCAGGGACGGACTGGCACAAAGCACCGTACTGGTGTTGGACACCGGCAGCGTAACCGTGGCCGGCCACGGCAAGATCGATCTGAAAACCGAGGAACTGGACTTGTCGCTTAAGTCTTCTCCGAAAAAAGGCGTTGGCCTCAAGGGCATTGCCAAGCTGGGCCTGAGCCTTGGCAAGTTGACGGAAACGCTCAAGCTCAGCGGCACTCTGGCCAATCCTTCCGTGGGCATCGACCCGACAGGGTCGGTCATCACGATCGGCAAGGCGATAGGCGGTGTGGCGTTATTCGGGCCGTTCGGCATTGCAGCGGTCCTGGCCGACGGCAAGCTGGGTGATAAGAACCCATGCCTTGCCGCCATCGAAGCTGCGAAGAAAGGCGGCAAGGACTCGGGCAAGGAACCGGACAAGAAGGAGGGCGTAACGCGGTAAGAAACAGATTTTATTTGACAATGTAGGCTAAACAACGTAGTGTACATAAGCATATACAGAGGGGGCAGCACTGTCGCTACGGGGCCAGCCCTCTTGTCAGACGGAGCCAGGCGGAGAGAGCAGGTGCAGGCTCCCTGGTCCGATTCGGTTATCCGTTGGGCGACTTGAACGCCATCAGAGCCATTAAAGTGCGGTGGATAATTTATGGACAAATTTGCCGCTATCCTGAAACGGGTCGAGGAAAAAAAGGAAAATTATGCCACCTATGGCTTTGAAAAACTTGAACTGGCTGCATTTAATACCTTTTTCGATCTGGCCCAGGAGTACGACGGCCTTGAAAACCTGTACATAGTGAGCGTTACCGTGCCTCGCGTCTTCTTGGGACTCCAAAGCAATCTGTATACGATTGATCCTAAGACAGAAGCTATACAATGGGTTGCAAACAGTCACCCAGGCCTCGAATACAAAAAAGACAATGTGCCCCAATATATTAGGATTTCAGATGCTTCATATCAACACGGCCACGCACACATCGTGCCGATCCATGGCAAGAAGACCCCAGCCAGCAGCATTCTTTTCCATGGCTTGAGAAACGTCATTGGGATATTTGAGGTGACAAGGGCGGATCACATCACAGACGCTGAGATTTTTTTTATACGAAAGTACGTCAATCGCATAGGTTACAATCTTTATAACAAATTCCTCGCTGAACAGAACATCCAGCATCTTAAGTTCATTAACAACCTGGTGGCAGACATAGAGCACAACGTTATTGTGCCCAACCTTGAATACAAGCACTATTTCAGGAAGATCAGAAAATACTTGAACATAAACAAGGAGATTGAAACTGGTTTTGACAGCATCCTTGACGAGGTGAAGCCCGTAGCGCCTGACTTGTATGCCAAGATCAGCGAGATAGTCGAAGAGATGGTCGTGATCAATAGGAGCATATTTGATGATCAGGAGAAGATCGAGAGACATTACAAACACGCCAGTCTTTTTTTAGAGACCTTGTTCCGACCGGACCACTTCTTGTTTGGTGAATACATCCTGAAGAAAACCCCTTGTTACCTCTGGAAAGACATTGTGCTGCCGCAACTGGAGGAGTATTCGGATCGTTTTATCCAACAGGGTATTGTCGTCGACCATAGTGCTAAGGATGATAAGAGATTTGATGATATTGAAGTCAGGGTTGATAAAGGGCTAATTGCCCAAGTGGTGGCCAACCTTTTTTCAAATGCAGCGAAGTATGCTGAATCGGTCGCGGACACGTCGGGAAAAAGTGTTAAGAAAATCGATTGCAGGACTTCGCTCATGGAGGATTTCTTTGGACAAGGACACCATGGTGTACACTTCCATATCTTCTCCTCGGGACGGCTCATCAAGAAGGAAGACGCAGCCCTTATCTTTGAAGAGGGCTTTCGATTTGCACAAAGAGAGTCGGTGGGAGGAACCGGTCACGGGCTCCACTTTGTAAAGAATGTGATTGAAGTGCATGGAGGCATCGTAGGTCATAAGGCAGAAGACACGGGAAACGAATTTTACTTTGTTATCCCGGTCTAATCATAAAATTGCTTTGCGATTTTATACAATGTCCGCCTTCGGCGGACAACAAAAGGGAGAATTCGTGTACTGTCTGAGTTGCGGAAACACATTGTTTCGACTGACGACAATTTCGATTCTGAGCCTTCTGTCTGCGCTGGGTTGGACCGTATGCGCCTATTGCGAACCGTCACCCTTTGCCACGCTTCAAGAGCGTCTTGTTCGGGACGGATTTGACAAGTCCACGATACGTGCCCTGTATTTAAGACCGGAAGCCACGTTTGACGAAAAGAGTATCACAGCTTATTTTTTGCACCGCGAATCCACTTTGAACTACGGTCAGTTCTTGACCCGATCTTCCATTGGCGATGCATCCAATTACCTCAGAAAACACGGAAGGGCCTTTCAGCGGGCCCGGGAACTCTATGGTGTTGAGGGAGAGATCGTTACTGCCATCTTGCTCGTGGAATCAAGGCTGGGGACATACAAAAGCAAACGACTGGTCTTTAAGACCCTGTCGAACCTGGCGGTCGTTGATGATACTGCCAACAGGGACATGCTCTGGTACGATTACGTCAAAGACAGGGGCCGGGGCACAAAGGACGAGTTTGACAAATGGGCTCGTCGAAAATCGGCCTGGGCATACCGTGAACTTAAGGCTTATCTGAAATATGTTAAGGCCCAGAATTTAGATCCCTTATCTTTGCGCGGATCCTATGCCGGGGCCTTGGGCTTTGCTCAGTTTGTTCCTTCAAGCGTCCTCAAGTTCGGTATTGACGGCAACAAAGACGGGCAGATCAATTTGAGTCAGCACAGAGATGCCATTGAAAGCGTGGCCAACTATCTGAAGGGACATGGGTGGAAACCGCAACAGAGCCGCGACGAGGCGTTTCGCGTTTTGCTTAGTTATAACCACAGTAAGTATTACGCTGACACAATACTGGAGGTGGCCGAACGTCTTTCCGGGAATCGGCGGAAATGAGGACCGAGGCAGTCTAGGACATGAGTCATGGTTTAATCCTCCTGATGTTGTTGCTTCCCATGGTCCCTACGTTCTGGGCCATCGTGGACCTGGCACACAGGGATTTTGGCACTTTGAGAAAAAAAGCCCTTTGGGGAGTTTTTGTGGTCTTTGTGCCATGCTTGGGAGGTCTTGTTTACCTCATCTTCGGACGTAGTCAGGGAACCAGGTCATAGTGCAGAGGTATTCTCATGTATAACATTGCGAGCGTAGAGGACTATCATCACGGTGAAACTATCTTTAAGGAAGGTAGTTCGGGAGACTGGATTTATGTGGTCCAGTCAGGCGGAGTAGAAATCTCCAAAACGGTTAACAACAACAAATATGTTATTGAGGTGCTGGAGCAGGGAGACATATTTGGCGAGGTCGGCTTTATTGGCGGCATGGGACGAATAGCCACAGCCCAGGCCGTGGGGGAGACCAAAGTCGGGATCATTGATCGGGAATTCCTGGACCAGGAATTCAACAAACTCTCGGAGGATTTCAGGATCATACTTGTTGCCATCGCACACAGGGTTAAGAAGATGACCGAAAGGGCCTCAGAGTTCACGGTCCGAAAGGAGGCACGAGTTTCAAAGGTGCTTCCCGTTATGTTCAAGTTTGGTGACACGCTTATCAAGGGTCACTTGGGAAACATGAGCACCTGGGGACTTTTCATAAGGACAAACAACCCACTCAATCCCGGCCACAGGTTTTCCCTCAAACTCGATCTGCCTGGTATCAAAGAAGCGTTGAAGCTTAAATGTGAAGTGGTCTGGTCAAGAACAAAGGCAGAAGGCCCCCACCGACCTCAGGGCATGGGAATCAAGTTCCGTGACATAGACATGAAGGACTACCGAGTACTGAAGCAATACATCCAGGAGCAGGGGACAGATGAAGAAAACTCGAAATGAAAACAGGCTGCCCGTCATTCAGGATGCGGATCTGGCTGACAAGGTAGTCCTGGTTCGGGTGGATCACAATGTAGTCAAAGACGGCATCATCCGAGACCCCTACCGGATTGATCGTACGATCGGAACCCTTTATAACATTGTCGAAAGGGGCGGTCGGATTATACTGATGACCCACGTGGGACGGCCCCGTGACAAAAAGACAGGGCACATTACATGTGATGCCTCTACGTCCACTCAGCCGATTGCTGCCTATATCGAACGAAAGCTTCACACCAAGATACATGTGCCTACGTTTCGGCCTGAAAACAAACGTGGCATTCTCGGCATTGACACCTCCATTAATCTGGCCATCAAAGAGCTTAAGCAGCACAAGATCGGCGGCATCTATCTGCCCAATACGAGGTGGTTTGAAGGAGAAGAGGCAACCGGGCAAGTAAGAGAGTCATTTTCACGTCAACTGGCCGGTCTTGCAGATGTTTTTGTGAACGACGCCTTTGGCTCATGGCAGCCCCATGTTTCCGCTTACGACATAACTAGATACCTCCCCTCATATGCGGGTTTTCTCATGCAGGAAGAAATAGGGCACCTGGAGCAAGTCCTTCATCCCGAGCGTCCCTTTGTTGCAGTGGTGGCCGGAGCCAAATACGACACCAAAATAGGCCCTTTGAATGAGCTTTACAATAAAGTGGATCATCTGATCCTTGGCGGCGTTATCTACAACACATATCTTTGCGCAAAATATCAGGTTCGCATCGCCGGGGTCTCAGACGAAGACATAGAGGCTGCCAACAAGCTTGTCTCAATGGACAAGAAGAAGAAAAAAATCGTTGAACTTCCCCATATTGTTGAAGCGGACCAAATCGGCAGAAAGGTTCGTGGCAAATTCAGAAAAATTGCAGTCAAGGACCTTGTACGAGGTAAATCTTATGGTTATGTCCTTGACATTGATTCAAGGTCTTTTTCCGACAAAAAGGTGGCAGACGTGATCGGTTCGGCCCGGACTACCTTTGTCAATGCGGTCATGGGCTACACACCCTATTTTACTGAAGGCTCAGAGGCCCTTGACCGAACCATCGACAAGAACCGCGAAGCCCTGAAATTCTACGGAGGTGGAGACACCCTCCAGGAGTTTAAGAGCCTGTGCCCGGGGCTTTACCTTGCGGTCTTGGACGACGCCCAATACTATTTCTTCACAGGCGGTGGCTCGGTGCTCAAGGCGATCGAACAAAGCGATTCCATGGGCATGAAGCCGATTCAGGCCTTACTGAAAACAAGAAGAGACTTGAAAAGGAATTGACAAGGTAGGCTCTATCCTATAGCTTTAGCTTGATTTCAGGGTCCCATCGTCTAGCGGTCTAGGATATCGGCCTCTCACGCCGAAGACACGGGTTCGATCCCCGTTGGGACTACCAGGTAATACCTAACCCCTTGATTTTACGTAATGGAGTCAAGGGGTTTTTTAGTGCGTCTCGATGGGCCTTGTGAACCGCCCGTTGTTATGCCGCCTATATTGCCGAACCTCACTGTCCAATCGGGATCCGAGCCGATCCTTTTCGAGTTCCAAATCGTAGCGAGCCTGAAGATTGACCCAAAACTTCTCCGTTGTACCGAAAAATCGTGAAAGGCGAAGTGCCGTGTCGGCGCTGATTCTCCTCTTTCCGTGAACAATTTCGTTAATTCTTCGCGAGGGTACACTAATGTCCTTTGCCAGGCGATATTGGCTGATACCCATAGGGTTCAGGAACTCCTCCAGAAGAATCTCTCCAGGGTGTATTGGGTCCAACTTATGTCCAGTCATCTTGCGTTCTCCTAATGGTAGTCAATGATTTCAACATTGTAGGCATCCCCCTGCTTCCATTCGAAACAGATTCGCCATTGTTCATTTATAGGTATGCTGTGCTGATTTTTCCTCCGGTCCGACAGCTTTTCCAGCCTATTGCCGGGAGGGATACGCAAATCTTTAATGGCCTCTGCCGCATCCAATAACAGAAGCTTTCGCAGTGCAATCCTCTGTATTTCAGCAGAAAACTTCCGAGAAGTTTTCCGACTAAAAACCGTCGCTGTTTCTTTGCAACGAAAGCTTTTTATCATCATATTTTACATAACGCATGCCGTTAATAACGTCAAGCGTTATTATTCCACCCAAGCCAAAAAGACCAGTTTTACATCTGATGGATCATGTAGGATATCAGGTATCAGCCATAAATCTTGTTTCCTGTTTCACCTTACAGATCCTGTCCCTGAAAAAAACAATCTTTCCATGTGTAAAAACCTGGGCCCTTTCCGGGCCCTGAACTTGGTAACATATTGATTTTATTGGGTCAGTGTGTACCCGTTGGGACTACCAGGTAATACCTAACCCCTTGATTTTCCGTAATGGAGTCAGGGGGTTTTTCGTTGGTCTCGCAAGTGTGACCGTATCTGTCACCATCGCATGTCACAAAAAGAATGATAGAGGCGTAAGCCGTTCGAAACGGGGGGGCAGGCATAAATAACTAAGTTATTTTCTAAACCGGTGATTATTCTCCTTTCCGATTCTCCCGCTCTTTTTACTGCATACCCCGCTCCGGGTCGAGTCATTTCAAGCCGTTTAGCCAAATCATGCATCCCAGATCATCAACCACTATGCAGAGTTATTTATTAATTTATGCCCCACCCTCGCCCCTGTCTCGTCTCCGAGTTCCGAAATCAGTTAACCCATTGACACAAAAAGTATTTTTTGATACTTTTCGCCGATATGAGTATAACCTGTCAACATCAACCACAAGATGATCTTATGAAGCGAATGTAAAAACCCGGGTTCTCATGCAGAGAAACGGGGGCTTGTGTTCATGACGGAGGCAAGCCTCATGCAACTTGTCATCAATACCCCAGGCACCTTTATTACCCAAAAAGATGAATGTTTTCGACTGAAACAAAAGGAAAGAGTCTTTGATATTTCTCCGCTAAAGGTTGAAAGCATAGTCATTTCCAACCAGGCAATGATCTCCAGTCAGGCCGTGGTGCTGGCCCTTGAGCACAATATTGATGTCATCTTTCTCGACAGCTACGGCGATCCCATGGGACGGATCTGGTTCTCCAAGATGGGAAGCACAGCCCTTGTTCGCAGAAGACAGTTAGAGGCCATGGAGAGTCCTTTGGGTCTTCAGCTTGTCGTTGACATGGTGGGTCAAAAGCTCGACAACCAGGTCCGCTTTTTGAAAAAATTGATGCACGCCCGGCCTGGCAAGGAAGAGAACTTCCTCTTGCCTATCCAGACCATTGAGAAAGCCAAGTCTGACGTTTCTTCTTCTGGCTCTGACCTGGAGACAGCTCGAAGTAGCCTGATGGGCCTTGAGGGGACTGCGGGCAGGAGCTACTTCCAATGTCTGTCAGGTTTGCTTCCTGAAAAATATCAGTTCAAAGGCCGTTCCCGGAGGCCCGCAAAAGACCCGTTCAACGCCTGCCTGAACTACTGTTATGGTATCCTCTATTCTCTTGTTGAAAAGGCCTGCATCCTGTCGGGCCTCGATCCTTACGTGGGGTTCTTGCACACAGACAACTACAACAAAAAGTCCCTGGTGTTCGACCTGATAGAGCCTTTTCGGATCTACGGCGAACAAACAGCCATCTATCTTTTTACAGGCAAAAAGATGAAAGACGACTACTTCGATGCCAAAGAGGAATCTGTGTCCTTGAACCAGGCCGGCAAACCCCTGGTTGTGGAAGCCATGAACAAGCATCTGGACGAGGCTGTCCGTTACCGTAGAAAGAATGTGAAGCGCCGCTTTATCATCCAACACGAAGGCCACCGTCTGGCCAACATCCTGCTTGCCGATGCCGGAGAGAAAAGGGCTGACTGGCTGGAGATCAAAGAGTTTTAGGATGTCTGTACTTGTCTGGATAGTCTATGACATTAGCGAAGACCCACGCCGGAACAAGGTGGCCAAGACATGCAAGCAATATGGCCTGGTGCGGGTTCAAAAGAGTGTGTTTCTCGGAAGGCTCGAAAGGAATCGCTTTGACGAGTTGGCCGAGGCGTGCCTTGGTCTGATCGACGAAGGCACAGACAGCGTTTATCTTTTTCCCTTCTGCCAGGAGGATTTCAGGCAGGTGAAGGTCCTGGGGCAGGGGTTTGACAGAAAATTGGTAAACGATGAGGTGCTGGCACAGTTTTTTTGAAAAAACTTTATAGCTGTGACCGGATCTGTCACGGTTGGGTGGTATGCAAAAAAAAGATGTGCAGAACGGTTGCCAAAATTGCTGTTCTGGCAACCAAAAGTCACATATTTAGCCGCTGGTCCCACACGACTTCGTAATAACATGCGGGTCGTTTGAAGCCGTTTGCATAAGGAACAAATATACGAATATGACGATACAGTATCCTGAAATCATTAAAGAAGTTACAGAAAAGGCGAAGTCCGACGAACTAAGGCACTTCAATTTATCCTCTTTCATGTCAGACAAGGTAAATATTCGGTGAACTCTTAAATTTTGCTGGACACAGCTTTTCAATTTTGGTATACGCGGAGACATGTCGTGTCATTACTCA
>JAFGFW010000048.1 GCA_016930875.1 Deltaproteobacteria bacterium
TCGACGTTGGACGTTCGATGTTCGACGTTCGACGTTCATCTTTCAAAACAATTCCGTACGGCATGAATGTAACCTGTGAACGGTTACAATTATTTATATCAAAAAAACGGGTCCTGTGGCACAAAGCATAGTCTTGTCGAGGTTCGCAGGACCGCCAAGAATCCCGTCAGGCGACGTGCAAGAGGAATTCCTCTTTGCCTCCTCACATCTAACCCTGCATAGAGAGATTGTCAGGCAGTTAGGCAGCAAAAATGGCTACAGAATACTCTGTTGAAGTTGTCAGGGAACTTGAGAACGAGTTCCGGGCCGCGGGGCTGCGCAGGCCGATGCGCGTTGAGCGTTACGAGCCCGGCGCCGAGTTGGTCTACGATGTCACAGGAGTAGGCCGGCCGGGCAAGGGACGGGTTCATCTGGTTGTTGAAAAGTTTGTGGGTGGGGGATTTGCCGGGCAAGTATACCGCGTGAGGATTCTGGATGTCCATCTCCAGTCCGGACAACTGGAAGGGCTTGAGGCCGGCAAAGTTTACGCGATAAAGATCCTTGTCCCGCCTACGGGTTTCTCACGCCTGTTTCGCAATACTCTGTACTGGGTTGGTTTCCAGGGTCCGTTTCAACTTCAGGTCAACCCTGCGGCGGCAAGGGCCGGCGCGCTCTGGCAGAAATTCATCCGTCGGGGGGCCAACATCAAGTTTGGCAGTGAAATGGCGGTTGTCGACATATATGCAACCTTTACGGACAACAAGCTCGGGAGCTGCGGAGAGTTAAGCGAGTGGGTGGATGGACGGACTTGGCATTTAGAGGTTGATGAGCGCATGGATCTGCTGAAGCGCTGGACCAGGGGCCGTGAAGTCGATGCCGGGAGTCTTGGCTCACCGGAATACCGAGCCAAGCGTGAGTTCATGCACGAATTCGTTGATCTGTTGCATGACATGGGGGGACATGAGTTCGCCAGGCAGTATGAGTGGTCCACCTGCAAGAGTCAGCCCAACTGTCTGAAACGAAATGACAGCGAGACATCTCCAGCCGTAGGATTGGTGGCGGTCGATTTCCGGGCCGGTCTCGCCCTTCTGCCGTTCTTGCCCATGAGCCCGGGGGATTTCAAGCTGATAGCCAAGGGGCTTATGCGGGGAAGTCTTGTGCAATTCGACCGGGGCGATATCGGGAGGCTGGAACGCTTCGTTGATGCTCACAAAGACGAGTTCTCCGATATGCGCCGGATGCTGGAGGAGTTAAAGGCGGCTGAGCGCGTATATCGCGATTCGGTCCCGGATATTACACACAACCATCTTCGTCTTTTCTATGCAGGAGGCCTGTGGTCGCAGATATTTGACAGCGCAGTGACAGGCTGGAAGGTCAGAAATCTTGTTGATGAAAGTTGCCAGGAAAAACTGCAGGGCAACAAAGCTTTGACGTTGCTCTTTTTTTTAATCGGGCTCCTGCCGCTGTTGGGCCGGGTTTTAAGGCGCCTCTGGGGCCGACCGAATTGGCGGGAGCATTATCGGGGGCTGCTTACCAGTTTCGATTATCTGCGGCGTGCAGTACGGGCAAGAGTCGCTGAAAAGCTCATCGGCTGGCACAGATCAGGCCGACTCGATGGTGAGCATGCCCTTAAGGCGGCAAAAAATGTGTGGCCTATCTTTTATCATGTGCCGCTCTCGGTGCTGCCGGCTGTGCTTCACAGATTCTTGACCGACTGGCGGTATGCCAAGGAGCGCCTGATTCATCTTGCCATTCGGCCTGTGCGGCTCTATTTTGACAGGGAACTGCGGGAGCAATGGCTTCGCGATATGGTAGCAGAAGGCAAGGAAAAACGAATACTTATGAAGCAAGACGCAGGGGTTATTCTGTCCCAGATTAACGAGCCGTTCATACAGAAGTATCTCAAGTGTCTTGCAGTGCACGTATGCACGTTACCGGTTACGCAGATTGTCTCTTTGGTGGTTGCGATCGCATATGTTGCGATGCATCCCGAGATGCCCAGGGTGCAGGCGTGGGGTATCGGGCTTGGCATCATAGCGCTGTTTCAGGTTGTGCCCATTTCGCCGGGTTCGCTGGCTCGAGGGCTTTACGTGCTCTATCTGGTCATCAGGGAGCGGAACTTCAAGGACTATAATATCGCCGTGTTTCTTGGTTTTTTCAAATACATAGGTTATTTGGCTTTTCCAATCCAGATGGGGTATCGTTATCCCGCGCTGGCACAGTTCATGGCAGCGCATTGGGCCACCGAAGCTGTTCACACGGTTCCGGTGTTTGGCGAAAGGGGGGCTCTGCTCGAACGCGGGGTCTTTTGCTGGTTCTACAACTGGCCCTTGACCATACAGCGTCGTATGCGCAAGCGGAGCCAAATACGGGCTCAAATGCAACCTCGATACTGGCATATCGCCCTTTGCGCCACGGCAGGCTTGGGGATATTTGCGCTTGCGGACTTTTTCTACGTTAAGAATCTCGGAAAATTGCCGGGCTTAAATGACATCTGGTGGCTTGCGGCGCTGGCGCCGTTGCTTTGTGGCGCTGCAGTGACTTTGGGCGCCCGCGGGGCCACGCTGGCGAAACGCATTATCGGAGCGGCTGTTTGCGGTGGCGCTGTCGGCGTGTTCTATGCGGCTCTCTCGGCCATCCTCGCCCATGAAGGGCCGATTGGGTTTGGTGAACTGGCGACAGCTTGCCTATGGCGGGTTTTTGTTTTTACGATTTTTTCGATTATCGGGGCGGTTTTAACGGAACTGAAGTTGCCGGAACCGGACTGACATCAGCTGTCGGGCAAGTCGTATCAACCCTGAGGTTTCAACATAGTCTCCATGACCCTATCATGAAGCAGCGGCCGAAAGGCCTTGATCTTTTCGTTTGTCCGGCCCAAGTGAACTCTGTTGGTAAGGAGAATGACAATCACGCCCTTTTCAAGGTCCATCCAAAATGACGTGCCCGTAAAACCGAGATGACCGACACTGTGATCGGAAAAATACCTGCCGCTGCTCGAATCCGGCCGTGTGGGGGTGTCAAAGCCCATTGCCCAACTACCTACATCACTCTGGCGCTGAAAAAAAACTTTAACCACATCCCGGTGGAATAGACCGGCGTTAGGCTTTCCGGAATAAGCATTTAAAAGCTCCTGCAACAGTCCGAACACTGCTTGCGCTGTTCCAAACAGACCGGCATGTCCTGCAACGCCCCCCAGGGCGTACGCATTGTCGTCATGGACCTCGCCATCCAGGATCTTGCCCCGCCAGGGGCAATCTTCGGTTGCCGCGTACACACGACGGTCCTGGTTCGGCCCCTCACCCAGGGGGTTAAAGAAGAGATCCCCAATCCCCAAAGGGCCGTAGACAGATGTTTTCACGAACCGATCCAGGAAATGGTTGGTGACCGTCTCGAAGACCCACTGGAGGATCATAAAGCCCAGGTCGCTGTACAAACAGACCGTTACTGGCTCATGGATGCGAGGTTCGGAGAGGAGTAAATGCTCCAAGGCCCGCTTGCGGTCTTTTTGCGGGAGTACTCTCAGCTTTTCATAATACGGTTGATAGTCGGGCAGGCCCGAGGTATGGGCAAGGAGCTGGCGGATACTGATGTCTTTCTTGTCCGTATCTGAAAATTCGGCAACGGTCGTGCCCAGGGGTTGATCCAGGTCCACCCTCCCCTGCTGGACCAGCAGCATGACGGAAACTGCCGTAGCCAGCGGCTTGGTCAAAGATGCAAGATCAAAGACCGTATCGGTCGTCATGGGCCTTTCAGGCAAAAGTCTGGCACGGCCAAACGCCTCCAAAAACAAAATGCTGCCTTCTCTGGCAACAAGGAGCGCGGCTCCCGGGAAAACCCCCTCATCCACGCCGCGCTTCATCAGATCTTTTACGGTTCTCATAAATACAATGGTCGAGATTCAAAAGACTTTCAGTACAACTGTCTATTTTCTTGACAAGATTAACGGGATGGACTGGATTATATTATTTTTGTGAATCAAAACTATCCTGTAATGCTGTCAAAAGGTTTTTTTGACAGGTGAACTATTACCGTTTCCCGAAGTAGCAGGCTCCTGAAATCGGAGGCTGCCGTCTTCGGTATCCATGGCCGCTTGAAGCCCCACAGGCACGGTGAGGTTGTCGGCGCCGTGCCCCAGGTCAAAACCCGCCAGAATGGGCACTGCACTTTGGCGAAAGGCCTCTTTCACAATGGCATACACATCTTCAATGGGGCCACAGTCTTGAAAAGATCCGAGAAGAACGCCTGCCACTGCGTCAAGATGACCTCCAAGGCTGAGTTGAGAAAGCATACGATCAATCCGGTATGGCGCCTCTGCCCGGTCTTCTAAGAAAATAATATGATCCTCAAAAGGAGGCTCATAGGGTGTGCCGATAAGATGGGTCAGGACGGTAAGGTTTCCGCCCACCACAGGCCCTGATGCCTGTCCTGGATTCAGGACCACTGGATTAGAGGATTTCAGAATGAGCGGTCTGTTTGAGGCAATGGCATCCGTCAAGGCCGCAAAGGCTTTCTCAGAACCCTTTGCCAGGCTCGTCACCACCGGTCCGTGAAACGTGAGTAAACCGCACATATCATAAATTGCCACGAGCAGAGCGGTGATATCGCTAAATCCCACCAGTATTTTTGGTTGGGCACGAATCGTCTCAAAATCAAGGAGGGGAAGGAGTCTCATAGAGCCAAACCCTCCGCGAGCACAAAATATTGCCCTTACCGAGTCGTCACAAAAGAGTTGCATGAGCAATTCCGCGCGTTCTGCGTCTGTACCGGCCAGGTATCCCTCCTTCCTGAAAAGGTTTTCGGGAATCCTTACCTGAAAGCCCATTGATTCAAGGGCCCGAATCCCGCCCTCAAAAGCCTGCTGATCAAAGGGGGAGGAAGGCGCAGCAATACCAATGGTGTCGCCCGCACGGAGAGACCGCGGTTTTATGATCTTTTTCTTCATACTAGCGTCAGTTTCCAATTCAGAAATGAGCAATTTTTCGCAAGGTCAAGGAAATCAAGGGGTTGCGCGGAGGCGTACATTGGTACGCCGCACAAGCGATCCCGCAGATTGACGCCGAGATTGCGGAAAAGGGCCATTTCTGGATGGAAACTAAGTTAGCACGGAACCCTCTGGATTGTAAAGATTTCTGATCGAAGTGAAGATCCCTGATTGATGAATGTTGACAGGGCCGAGGCAAAGTGTTAAAAAAAATATAAACGGTCGGCGGGGCGTAGCGCAGCCTGGTAGCGCACCTGAATGGGGTTCAGGGGGCCGGAGGTTCAAATCCTCTCGCCCCGACCAATGATTTCAGATACTTGGCCGGTAGCAAAAACTGAGGATTCTGAATTTGTGACACTTTTGTGACAGTCACCTTCTTTGGAAGCGGTTAGCCCGTTCAACAGGTTGACCGCTTTCTTTTTGTGCTCCTGTGATAGATGAGCATACCGCATGGTCATCTGTATCGTCTTGTGGCCCAGGATCTCCTGAAGCTCCTTTATCGTCCCACCGCGCATGATGAAATGGCTTGCAAAGGTATGTCTCAGGTCGTGGAAATGAAAGTCCTCGATTCCTGCGCGTGTCAGGGCTGATTTGAAACTGTTTTTGACGTTCATAATAGACTTGGGCACAGGAGCCGGTCCTTTCCGCTTTCTGACAGGCTCCGCGTTCTTGAGTTTGTCTTCGCTTTTTCGATAGGTAAACACATGCCCTGACCTGAGTTGCTGCTCTTTCCGGATCTCCTTGAACAGCATTGCCAGGTCGTCATTGACAGGCACTTGCCGGGCTTCCTTGGTCTTGGTCACAGAGGCTTGCAGATAAATTTGACCGTTACGGATATCGGACCACTTTAGGCCAAGGATCTCACCGCGCCTCATGCCGGTATTGATGGCGCATTCCACAACTCGCCTCAGATACTTGTGGCATTCAGGAAGCAGCTTGCCGATCTCTTCCTGTGACAGGTACCTAAGCCGCTGGTTGTTTTCCTTCAGGTGAAGGGACTTGCCCTTGTCAAACGGGTTTCGCTCTATCATATCCCACTCGACGGCCTTTGTGAAAATATGGTGGTGGCAGGACATCTCCCGGTTGATGGTACTGTCCTTGCGGATCGTACCATGTGCTGTAAGGGTTTTTCTCAACGTGCTGTGGTAGGTTTCAAGGTCCACAAACTGGATGTTGGCGAGCAGGGTGTTCTCTCCAAAATGATCCTTGAAACGCTTAATGCAGAACACTTTCCATCCCTTGTAACTGGTCTGGTCCCCGAAATTCTCCTTGTACTTGGCTAGGAGGTCCCCCAGGGTGGTCGTGTAGTCCTTCTTGACGTCCAAGTACCTGTTTTCGGCAATCAGGCTTACACGCTTTGCAAGCTCGTCTACAGCCTCTTTTTTCTTCTTGAAAGATTGCCTAACGCGCTTGCCGGTAGGGTCAAAGTAATCAATCTGCCATGATACGCCGCGTTTGCCTTCGCGCTTTCTAATCATCCCCATAAGCAATCACCGTCCTTTCGTCTTAGCTTTAAGCCCTTTGTCCAGGATCTCCACGGCCATAGTGTTCATGGACACATTCTTTTTTTGCCTGATAGTCTCCATTGCGGCCCGTTCTCGCAACCGCTCTAAAAGCTCATCAGACATCCTGATTGTCAACACCTTCATTGCGCTACCTCCTTTCGGTATATGGTAACGTCAATATATGCATTACTGGCAATACTGTCAAATAGATAATGTTAATATCTCTTATTGACAACCCTGCATGGCCATGTTATTCATTCAAACACCCTGCGGCATACGTGAAGCCACGGTGCAAGCGGGGATATCCACAAGCCCTGGACTTCTGGCCAAGACCTGCAAACAAACTTTCAGGAGTCATATTCATCAAGACTCCGAACAAACTCAAGACATGGTCAAACCTGATTCCAGGGCTTTTTTAATTTCCTTTTTTAGAGATCGAGAGATCGTTTTTTGCCTCCTTTCCTGTGTCATTCTCAAGGGTTGTGGATTCTTGGCCTAGTTGGCCAACTTTTTTCTCACCCCTTCCTCAAGGTCTTCCTCGCATCTTTCTGAAGTATCGGCTTCCAGTGCTTGAACAATGTTCTTCAAGGCGACCAGAAGCTCCGGCGAGCAAGCCTCCTTGAGGCTTTTCCCGCCTATCCGGATACTCTCGATACTGCACCCGTCAAAGATGTTAATGGTGACGTTTCCACCTGTAATGTTGACATTTCTCATAATTTGTATTAGCAAGGGGTACGGGGTAAATGCCTGTTAGGGTTTCTGCCTCTAAGCCTTCGGGTCCTGACTTTCCGGGTCGTGCCCGAAGGCTTCCTTACTTGAATGTTCGATAATTCTTTCTTCTTCACTGAGCCGATTGATCGTAGTTGCCAGATCTTGTAATCTTTCGCCTATCAAATTGAGCATTAACAATGTATCATGGTCTGGCTCCCCCGGCTCATCCAGGTTCAAAATCGCGGCATTGATCATCGTTATTAAGGGACGAACACCCCATAGGTTAAGATCCGTAAGGAAGCTGTCCTTTTCGTATTTAATTTTGTCAAGCCTTACTATCTGATCGTCCATCTTGCCCCCTTTCTAGGTCCCTGAAGATATATCATTCGACTGTGCTTCGGAGGCTTGCTTGTTCTTGCAAAACATAGCTTCCAGCATGGCCTTATGTTTTGGGTTAGGTGACTTAAAGTCTTTCAAAACGCCCTCCACGATAGCGATTTGTTCCTCTGTGAATGCCTCCAAGGTAATTGGAGGCACTTGAAGCCTATCAGCAGCTTCGATGATATATTGTTCCATGATGTTCCCCCTTTTCAATCGTCTATGGTTTCCGGGTCCTCAGCCTCTATCTCTTGCGTTTCTTCTTGTGTGAAATAATTCAGGGCCTCAGTAACAGCCATCCCCGCGTCATGGCAGAGATTTTGCACACCTTCAAACCATGCTTCGCTAACGTCAAGCCGGTTATCGGCTATGCTTACGGCCTCGCAGGAGTCCCGCAGCATGTAAAGCGTGCTCTCGGCCTTTTCCAAGTCTCGATACACAACCCCCGGCAACATCTTTTTATCTGCTTCTTCCATGATTTCCCCCTTTCATATTCTTAAATTCAAAATCACCTTTGAATAAGCACTTGATATCGATATCAAGTGCTTCCCATTCTGGCCTTACCCCGTACCCCTAAACCTCCTTTCTCAAGCCTGTTCCACAGGTCTAATGTTTCCCCATCCAATAGCTTGTTTTTACGTTTCAGGGTTGCTTCCTCGACTTGCGCTATAAGTTGTACTAGTTCTAATTGCGTCAATTCCATAGACTCGCCTCATCCCCCTTCCGGCCTGCTTGCCTGTTCCACCTATACCTGACTATACCCTTTCAGGAGATCGCAAGCCCTGCGGCCTCCTGTGCGTCCCCTGAGTGCGTCTGAGCTACTTCTAAGCGCCTGTACGAGCATGGTCATGGCCTAGTAGTTATCCAATGTTGATTACATCGTAGAGCACATCAACATGATGCAAGGCGGCTTCTTTTGAAGTCGTTTTCCATTTAGAACCTTTAGCATCTGTAATAGCCCCCAAAAAAGCCCTCAACGCCCTTCTAAAATGTTCATCTACGGGCTGGTCTTCAGGCAAAGGCTTTGACCGTCGGACACCTTTCCGCTTCTCCTGCGTCTCCTTTGCAGCAGCATGTATGGACTTCTTGCCGTCAAGGACCGTCTGCTTTGTCTGTTCGTCGCCATAGTCCAGGAGAGTCCGGGCTTTCTCAACCTTCCGGGGAGATGTACCGACAATCTTTGCCGTTACCTCAGAGGACTTGCCTAACTTAGCGTCACTTGACGCTAGGTCCGTCCTTTGGCCTTGGGGCTTTCTCTCATCCACAGCTTTGATGCACCTGAGCAGGTCCCCGTCTGTGAGGTTGCGCCGGTCCCTCTGGTTGTGGATTGCATACTCAAGGGCTGTAGCTTGATCAGGGAAGTTGGCCATAACAGTCCATACCTTTGGCAGACCTGCCTTTTGAGCAGCCCGGACACGGGTATTTCCATCAATTACGACATCCATATTGTGAAAAAGATCGTGCCACAAGATGATCGGCTGTGACTTGTCATATCCGTACTGTTTCATATGGTCAGCTATAGCATTAACCGTGTCGTCGTTGATCGGGAATAGGCTGGAAAACGGAGGCCATGTTATACTCCATCTTATGTGAAGCGTTTTTAAGTTTCTCCACCCGCCCTGACCGAAAACGATCTCATTTCTCTGTTTCATGTTTTATCCTCCAAAATAAAAAAAGCCCCCACACGTCCCCTTGCAAGCGGTCAAGGCGCTCGCAATAGGCAACGTGCAGGAGCCAAAAAAGAACCCTGAGAGAATCCAACGGCCACCACAGCCGCCCCCCAAGCCGGGCTCCCAGGGTTTAATTATGTCAGTTTGTTGTGTCATCGTGGTGGATTTGGATTAGGTGTTGACTTTTCAATAAGACCGTGTCAGCCTGTGTATGACATGGTACGACCCTATTTCAAAAAAGTCAACCTTTTTCTTTTGTTAAAACTCAATTTTTGATATGAAAGGAAAATGCTCACGATGATCTCTTTCAAAGTTGACCAGAAGCTCAAGAAACTTATTCAGGAGATTGCAGAGAAAGAATCCCGAACCCTATCCTCTTTTGTCACAAACTGTGTGATCCAATACCTCAAAGACCACTACGGTATTGACTGGCACAAGGCCAAGAAAAAACCGTCCAAGTCTCGTTGATCGTATTTGCCGCAAAAGCCCCTATCACCCCTTACACTGAAATAGTGGCGTATCCCGTGAGGATATCCGCTTAATCCAAACCATGTACGCTTCTTCAGACTCATAGCCAAGATCACGCCAAAGGGTTGACGGGGTTCGTTGCCGTTCAGCGATCTGCTGACACGCGCACTTACCTTTAAAATGTTCGTCCTTTTCAGCCCGTTTCAGATTTATGACATAGACATGCCCATGCTGGCATAGATTCTCCTTGTCCAATCGGCAAGCCTGCGTCTACGTTCCAGGTCTTCCAACTCCTTCTTCATGATTTCCCGGCGGAACTGCATCTCAAGAAGTGGGTCCATGCCTCCGCTTGGTTGCCTGTTAGATGATGTATGAAGGGGAATAATTGTCTTCGTGCCTGTATTACTTCCCGCACCACCCTTTAACCCCCCAAGCATTTTCTCCCCTAATCCCTCAGTCAGTTTCTTTGCCTGGTCGGTTGCAACTGCCATTCCGATTTGTTTTAAAACAGGTAGTGCAGCTGCCCAAAAGCCCATGATATGCCTCCTGTTGTCTTTTGTTACTGTTCATATACGACGCTGCCCACGACGGTTTTTCTCCCGTAGCCACATAAGCTGGTCGGGAGTGGCGCTGATCCGGTCCCCATAAGAGGTGTTCGGCACGAAGTCCCTGATCTCGCTCGTCGGGGGCGTTTCAAGCTCATTAGGCAGGATAACTTCCGGCCCTGCATGGCTGAACTTCCGTGGATATTCAAACCGTGGAATCCGCAACCTGCCCTCCCCGAGAAACGGGCCAGGGGTTCGGCGTTCCGCTTCCTGCCACGTCCTGCGCTTAAGAGCCTCAACCGCTTGCTGCTTTTGCGCTGCCTCCAAATATCTAGAAAACCTATCTCGCGCCGTCGATAAGAGGATGTGCTCTTCTGGCCTCAAGACCTGCATAGACAGGGCATAGTCAAGATCAGCAATGTGTTTTTGCATCTTTTCAATGTCCATTTTATCCCTCCTTGCCCAAAAACCTATCTTTTTCCGCTTGGCTCATCTTGCCATATTCAATTTCTGAACCAGTAGCAATGCTACCTCCTTTTTCGGATGTCTCAGCACTTCGCGTGGAAACCTTTGTGTTTTGGCCCTTCGTCGCCTTGTGAAACTTCGCGATCATTTCCACAAGCCCCGCAGCGCCGTCACCTAACAGCACAGCACGTTTTGCACCCGGAGGCAGTATCAAAGTCCCCGGTGCGGTCATTGCCTGAAGGAAGTCAGGTTCAAAGCCGTTATCAATCGCAAACTGGCTGAGTTCCTGATTGACAGTGTTGCCTTCCTCGTGAATGCCGGGCACGGCCTTTTCCATGCGCTCAAAGCTCTGCGTAACGATCTTGGTGTCCTGCTGTAGTCGCCTTTGCCGGGCTTGGCCTTCAGCCTCTTTCGCCTTTTCCTCATCCAGGTGTTTTTTCAGGGCACGTTCGTACTTGACGGCCTCAACCGGGTCTTCCTCGGCCAGCTCGTCAAACTCCTCGTCGGATAAGATTTGGAAAGTCTCTTCTTCCGGCTCCTGCTCTTCAGCTTCCATTTTGGAGATTTTTTCTTGCAGGACTCGGACGTGCTCAGTTAACTCCTCCCGCTTAACGTGTTCCTCGTGAAGTGCTGCATGAGGGACGTAACCCTCTGGAGGCTTTTCGTCCTTGGTTTCAGTAGAGGACTTGACCTCCTTCTGAGGCGGTTCCAGGCCCGTCAACTCCGCTTCTGTGGGAGCAACCTCGCCAAACAACGACTTGCCAGATTCATTTTGTGGGGCGTCCTCCTGTAATACGATATCAGGGGTTGCCACGGTTTCTGTCTCTACTGCGCTTGCATTTTCCATGTTCTTTTTCCTCCTTGTGAAGTATTGTGTTAATAGCTACCATGTGCTAGTTCTCGGCCTTTTCTTACGTGTCGGCGTGTATGGCATGAACGGGCCGGGGGGGTACTTGTGATACGCTGCTACCACAAAACGCAGCGCGTTAATGGCGTGAACCCTCGCCGGTGGTAAGGTATCGACGTCGGCTTTTGTGATATTTTTAAGTTGTTTGCGGGTTATGCTGTCCTCAGGAAGTTCCAGGAGTCCATCACTTACCCAGCGACGGATTAAGGAAAGCCCTAACGCGAAGTTATCAAAATACGGAGCCTCTTCCAGAGCTTTACCGTGGATGATTTTCTTCTCGTATGTCCATTCACGATAAAATTCGGCGTCTTTTTCGCGGGTGACATCAAGATCGCTATAGACCGTCCCGCAGTGAAAGAGCGCACAATCGTCAGTCAAATTGACAAATAACTTATCCAGAAACACACTCGGATGTTCCCGTTCTTTGAGGAATCGCAGTTTTCCTCTTGGTCGTTTCTGCCCTTCAAAACGAGTCTGGTCGACGTACTCTTCAGCCAAGATCACGTAGAACCCTGAAGCCTCAGTTGACGGCCATGAAAGCCCACAACGAACAGCCGAATAGTGTACAGTTTTTAATTCGTCACCTTCAGCTATCTTGTGAACGATAATACCTTTTTGAGTCAACTCGGTTTTGATAACATTGTATTCTTGCATGGGTCCCCCTTACAGGTCTGGAAACAGCAAATCAGGTTCGAAAAAAGTCAAACAGAGTGCATCGGCCCTGTCCGGTGAACGCTTCAACAACTCCCGCATAGTATCCTTCTTCATAACCCTGACCTTGCCGCCCATGACTTCGTAGGTCGGGATTTTGAGTTCCTCAAGCAACAGTTCATCCGGTGGGAGCATGGCAGACGGGTCTGCCCTTAGCCATTCCCTACACGCCCACCACAACTGATCCCTAAGGATCTGAAATTCGCCAAGCTCCGTCGTTTCCGTGGGTTTGGATGCAACCTTCACGGAAAATGCAGAGCAACCCTCGCGTTGCATGTGAGGCGCAACACCCGCGCCAACACCCGTGGCGTCTACGTTTGCGCGTAAAGTGCGTCTACTTCTATACTGACTTACGGCACGGTCCCCGGTTTGAATCGTATCGACTCCGGCCCAAGGGACTAGTTGCTCGACATAGCCTCCATAACGGAAACAAGCCACATTAGCGTCTGTCCCAAATTCGCCAACATCCTGCCCCATGATCGCGCTTGCCCCCTCAGGCGGGACCTCTCCGTACTTGGCAACGTAGACATCCCATCTTGACCGGGCCTTTGCCATCCAGTCTTTACTGATAAGTTGTTGCGCGCCTTTGGCGGGATACTCGCCCAAGACCATGTAGGAAAACGCGGGTTCCATGATCTTGTAGAATCCGGCTTTTAATGGGGGATATTCCTGCCCGCTTTGGCTCTTGCCTATCGCGCCTTCCAGAAATTGAGGCAGTTCAAAACACTCGCTGTCCGGTGTCTCCCCGTCAACTAAAGGTCTGCACCACTCGTTAATTCGCCTAACAGTCGTCCCCCTGGTCACGGCTCCGGGGATCTTATCCTCGCCGGTCACTACATTCGGATGATTGAAAACCGATAATTGAACCACGTTCCCCCTGTTGTCTCGTTCCATTCTGTACGCTTCGCCTGCCTCGGCCCTCGGGTTATAGATTATCAACAACCGTGCATGACCGCCACTCATACAGCTCTCGATACCCTTGAAAATCTCGTCAGGGACCGCGTCGGCTTCGTCCACGATAAAAAGCAGGTGCGGACTGTGCTTGCCGGAAAACTTGGCCTCCCTTTGAGCCTCAGTTCCAGACATCGGAATAGTTACGCCGGTGAGAAAAGACTGCGCAGACCTGGCAATGTGAAGGGTCGTAAGATTATCGGACTCGAAAAGCTCGGGATGCCTTTCGGTAATACCTCCGATTTCACCCCACAACAACCTTTTCAAATTGCTTTCGGGAGGAGCAGCCGCCGTGTACACCTGGCTATCCGGAAAAGCCTTAAACCACCAGACGGCAATCCGGGCCGCCGAGTGCGTCTTGCCGGTTGCATTCGGACTCTTCGCAAGCGTCACAGGATGGTCCCTGACAGACTCCATGAGGGCCTTAACCTCGTCGGTATAGGTTTCCCCCAGGATATCTTCGCCGAAGCCCACAGGATTGTCCTGGTAGGCGCTGAAGGCCTGACTATCCCCTAAGCTAAACTGCTGGCTAACTGAACTTAACAGTTGATCGTATAGCCCGTCTTTGATTGAGCTTACCAATGATTGCACTTCGAACATCCGGACTCGCGTCTCCTATTGCCGCCAAAACCTCTTGTTGAAATTCCTCAACCGCTCGCATATCGAAAAGGGCCTGGAATATTTCCAATTGCAATTTGAGTTGACCCCGGATCTCACCCATGGCTTTTAAGGCGAGTTCACGAGGGTCCTTGAATTTGAACTCTTTGACAAACTCTTCCTGATCTCCTACACGGACTTTCTTAGTAGAAACCTGGCCTTCAAGGATCTGCAGGGCCTCATCGTCGCCCCGGTTCCATCTCATCAA
>JAFGFW010000049.1 GCA_016930875.1 Deltaproteobacteria bacterium
AACGACGTTTACCACTCCGTCATTCCGGCCCGTCGAGAGCCTCAGGGTCGAACGACGAAAGCCGGAATCCAGTCAGAACGATCTGGATGATGGCTATTTTAGTTCATGGTCATAGCTCGACTTCTGGATGCCGGATCAAGTCCGGCATGACAGAATGCAGAATTTGGTGTCAACGGTAAGTGTCGTTGTAGGGTTAATAAACGGGGACTTTGAAGTACCCCCCCTTTGAAAAAGGGGGATAGGGGGGATTTTACAAATGACGCAATTGTCATTGTAGCCAATATGTTAAGCTTTAGCTTGATGTTACCCTGGCTGGCAGCCAGATGCGTCGTTGACAAATTCAAAGACCTCGTGGTATGTGGAAAGATATTCGAAAACCCCGGTAGAACGGTTACCGATTCGGTAGGGAGGTCCACCATGCGAAAGAAGATCTTGGTGGCTGTCGATAACAGCGTCTATTCGAAATACGCTGTCAAATACGCGGCCAGGATTTCCTCGGCCGCAAAAAATGTGACCTTTACTCTATTTAATGTCCAGCCCTATGTGCCACAAATCTTCATTGAAAGCGCGAAAACAGATCCCGAGGTCAAGGCCCTTGTTCGCAAGAATATCGAGGCAGCCGGATGCATCGTGGCGAAACTCAAAGACCTCATGGTGCGTGAGGGAGTTCCCGAAAACCGTATTGAAACGGTTACCCAGTCCGGCCAGGTAGGGGTGGCCAAGGACATCCTGAACCAGGCTAAACAAGGGCTCTATGATGCTGTCGTCCTAGCGCGGAGGGGACTTACTCCAAGCCGGGATTTCTTTATCGGCACGGTTGCTTCCAAGGTCGTCGAGCATGCGCTAGAAATCCCGGTGTGCGTCGTTGGTGAAGAGACTGCTTCCATGAAGATCATGCTTGCAGTTGATGGATCTGAAAATTCCCTCCGGGTTGTGGATCACCTGATTCATATCGTAGGAACCAATCCGGACCTTAAGCTTGCCCTGTTCCACGTCGTGCCTTGCCTTAAACATTATTATACCGTTGACTTTGAAAGAGAGCACCCACACCTTCAGGAAATTCTTCACCGCGAGGACAAGCGATGTATGGAAAGCTTCTATGAAAATGCCTATCAAAGGCTCAAGGCGGCAGGGCTGAAAAAGCGTCAGATCGAGATTAAGACCAGCACCCAGAGTTATGATATTTCCACAGCCATCCTCGGTGAAGCGAAAACCGGAGGTTATGGCACACTTGTGGTTGGCCGACGTGGCGAAAGGGAGGCCTTTTTCACAGGACGGATCGCTGTACGTTTGGTTCAGAAAGTCTCTGATCAGGCCCTGTGGGTGATTCCTTAGGGCTCGCGCAAGAAAACGGGAATTAGAAAGGAATCTCCTTGGCGCCGGGATCAAGAGGCGCCCATCTCTGGAGATTCAGCGCAAATCTGGTTCTATGCTGGGCGGAACATCAGAAGGAGGTGGTTGCTATGGAAGTGGCTCCACGGAAATCACACACAGAACTGAGCTCACTATGATTTATTCACGCAAACAAAGAAATGTGGTCAAGAAAACACCGGTGCCTGTGATGACCGTTAATCCTTATAAGCTCAAATAAATCGATATAATTGAAGCCGATTAGACAAAAAGGCAAAACAAGGAGGTCGCCATGAAAGCATTTAAGAACATACTTTTCCCCATTGACTTTTCAGAATGTTCCGAAAAGGTTTTTCCCTTTGCGCTCGATATGGCCAAACAATTTGATTCAAAGCTTCATCTCCTATTCGTAGCAAGGGATATATCTTACCTGACAATGCTTGCCATTCGGCGTGATCGGTTGACGAATATCGTGACCGAAATTGCCAGCGCGGGAGAAAACCAGATGAAGGCATTTTGCGACAAACAGTTGGGCGATTTCCCAAACCATGAGACAAAAGTGATGATCGGGGAGCCCGCAGAGGAAATTGTGAAATTTGCCGATGAACAGGGCATTGACATTATCGTCCTGGCCACCCACGGCAGAAAGAGTCTGGACCGAACTCTAATGGGCAATGTGGCCAATCATGTGATTAAAAATGCCAGTGTGCCGGTCTTGACTGTAAATCCCTTCAGGCTCAAGGTTTAATTGTGCATACGTAGGAAAAACAACAGCGTATTCCACATTAGTTAGTACCATCCACAAGCTCCCCCTCCGGCTTCCGGCTCGTAGAGCCTACAGCTTGGAGAGGGCGTGGCCCCCCCGGGCCGGAGGCTGGAGGGAGGGGCAGGCGATGTTTCAAAGGGCGGGCCGTTTGTCCCGCCCTTTCTGTCCGTACGGGCGCATCCGCCACCCCAACCCTCTCCCCCGTAAGGATGGCAGCTACTGCAAACACAGGATTCAAGAAAATCTCAAAGTGTGATTTTTTTCAATAAGGTGCAGTTAGAAGAAGGATGAGAGTGATTAACGCCATAAGAGCAAATTCTTAGCACCTTTCCACCAACCTGCACAGATCAAGAATGCCTATATTGGCAATAATCTGCTGATCTTCATCGACCACCGGGATTTCTTTGATATTATGATAGATCATTCGCTCGAGAATCTTCTCAAGATCATCATCTCTCTGAGCATATATCACGTGTTTGTCCATGATATCAGCCACGTCTTCAGAAGTGATCCGGGTCAACAAAGAGCGGACGCTAAACTGGGGTTTATGTCGGGCAGCAATGACCTCGCGGATCAACACCCCTAGAGAGAGGGTTCCCTGGAGTCGTCCATGCTTGTCAATCACGTAAATACTTCGAAGTTGCCGCACGCCGGTAATCTTTTCAGTGGCTTCATTTAAAGCGCAATCACCTGATATTGCCAAGTAGGGCATGTTTTCAATTTTATCGAGCACTTCACCAATTTTCATAGCCCCTCCTCTGCTGTGATGGTTTCACCCACTTTCCCCAAGGCGTATTTGACCAAGGGTAGGCCTATCAATTGGCTGATGATTACTGTCCCTACAACCACGTTTACCAGGTAATTTGACACTATGGGTAATGGAAAAACTTCCTTCCCCACAAGCACCAATCCCACAGCCAAATTAGCCTTGGGGAAAAGCGCTAGTCCCATATATTTTTTTACATCTTCGGGGGCTCGGGATACCTTGGTCCCAATCCAGGCGCCCAGTTGTTTGCCACCCATGCGGATTACAAGAATGGCTACGGTCAGTAATCCAGCGGCCATAAGTATTCTCAGATCAATATGCGCTCCGGCCAGGCCAAAAAAAAGGCCGAATAGAGGCTCTTGAATCTGTTCGACCACCAGGAAAAAATCATGATGTCGCCGTTCCAGATTGACAATGACAAAACCCACAACCATGTTGGCCAGTAATGGTGAGAGCTTTAGTGAGGAAGCAACTCCACTGGTACCAAAAAGAATGCCCAAAATCACCATTAGCAGCGCTTCTCGCCGGCGTACCAGAAGAGCTATAGTTCTCAGAAACATCGCTGCGGGAATTCCTAGAAGCAGGGAAAGGATGATTTTCCCCATCGCTCCCGCCAACATTCCGATGCCAAAAACCGCCCCCGGATGAATCAGAATATTGGCAATGGTATTGGCCAGGGCAAAGAAGATGATGGACAGGCCATAACTGATGGCTATGACCCCCAGCAGAGTGGTGGTGAAAGGTCCACTGGCTCTTAGCTCAGAAATTATGGCCAATAGCGGGCTGGCAGCCGTAGCTATAGAGAGGGCTCCAATAATCAGAGCCATGGGAAGATATGTTTCTAACAGGCTATACTCCGAACCCTGAAAACCGGTGAGAAATGGCATTGCAGGGAGCAGAAATGCAACCGTTAAAAGGAAGACGCTCCCACCCTGGGAAAGGGTGATCCACAAAACACTTCTCCCTACCCGTTTAAGCCGGTCAAGGACGAGACTGCCGCCAATCGAGTAGGCGATGATGCTCAGGGCCATTTCGGTGATGACATAAAGATCTCTGCCAACCAGCCGAGACGACAAGATATTGAAAAAAGAGGGACTGAACAACATACCAGCCACCAGGTAACCGCTGACGCGGGGCAACTTGAGCGCGTTAGCCGCGCGTCCTCCCAAGTACCCCAGAATCAGCAACAGCCCCACGGCCAGTAAGGGATGCGTAATCATTGAAAAGCCTCTTCCCCCTTTTTGAGCCATAGCTCCAGTAGGTCCAGGATATCGAGGTCGGCAATGATCAGGCCCTCCTGGTCTACTACGGGCATGTCCTTGACATTGCGTTCGATCATCCTGGTGACCACATCGCGTAACCATTCATGTTCGTGACAAATGCTGAGTCCGGCATCCATCACGTCTTCAGCCTTTTCAGAAGAAAAAAGCTCCACGATATGTTCGGTAAGCACCAGTGCGTCGCTGACTCTACTCTTCATATAATAGCGGAAGACGACATCTTTCAAAGTATCTAATGAAATCGTACCCTTAACCTTGCCCTCAGAATCTGCCACATAGACAATGCGCCCCCGATGTCTTTTGACCATGGCGTGTAACACTTCTCTAAGGGAGCTTTCTGTGTTTACTATGGACAATTCCGCTCTGTGTGGTAAAGAAACCAGAAAGTCTTTTACCGTCAATCTCTTCATTGCTGCACCTTTATTTATGGTTTGTGGGCGTTAAATTATCTCCGTTTTACCGATTTTAAGTAGTTCAGGTGTAACCCTCCTATTTGACACATAAACCCAAAAGCTTTTTCTTGAAACGTATAGTGTGGGTCACCGCTTAAATTCCGGTAGGTACCCGCTCACCTCCGTCAGCATGGTATCCACCTCGCGATAGATCCTCTTGAGTTCAGTCAAAGCCGCACCCACCAGGGGGATATCGTTGGACACCTTGGTGCGCCCGAGTTCCAGTAACCTCAAGGCATATCCGGCCACGCGATCAAAGTTGTTCAAGGAAAGGATTAACTTGGGCACCCTTTCCGCATCCTCCTTGGTGAGATCCTGCCGAGAAATCTGAATCACGTACTCGAATATGGCTTGCCGAAGACTCCGGACTGCTGGTCTGTACTCTTCCACGCGGTTTAGCAGCACTACGTCGTTGTGCATGAAACCGTCCATGGCGTACTTTATCATATTGCGGGAGATCTCGCCCAGTCTTACTATTTCCTTGATCGCCAGTTCTGTGGCAACGAGCGGCTCTTCGATAAACCTGTCGTCAAGGTATTGAGGGGTTTCGATTGCAGGCTTTACCACTGCCCTTGCAGGAACAATCCACGAAATGAACCTTGAGAATGGCCCCACAATCGGCAAAAACAACGCGGCGTCTACCAGCTTTATCATTACGTGAATATTGGCAATCTGGTGGGCCAGACTGCCGCCTATTCTGGGAATTATCCAAAGATAAAAGTGATAGAAGATCCCCAAGGTTAAAAACGCGCCGAATACATTAAAAAAGGTATGGCAAACGGCAGCACGCTTCGATCCCACATCGGTACCAATACTTGCAACGAGCGCAGTGATGCAAGTTCCAATATTGCATCCTAGAACCAGGGGAATTGCTTGTGTCAGATCAGTGACCAGGCCCTGGGAGGCAAGCACAACAATAATACCTACCGTGACACCACTGGCCTGCACAATTGCCGTAGCAATGGTCCCCACCGCCAAACCTATTAACATACCCTTCAGGCTGCCGCTGCTAAGCAAAAAAAGTCTTTGAATAATCACCTCGGACTCCGAAGGGATAGCTTTTTTCATAAGAACAAGGCCCAAAAAAAGCATTCCAAAGCCAAGGAGGATCAAGCCGCTATCCTTTACCTTAGAGCCTTTGAAAAACATATGCAGAACCATGCCCAGCCCTATGGTAGGAAGGGCTAACTGGTCAGGCTTGAAGGCGACAATTTGAGGCAATATTGTCGATCCGATATTCGCCCCGAGGATCACCCCAATGGATTGGACAAAGTCCATCACGCCTGCATTGATGAAACCAACAACCATGACAGTGGCGGCGCTGCTGCTCTGAATAATAGTGGTTACAACCGTGCCGAGGCCCAAACCGTAAACAGGACGCTTTGTCACGGTTGTCAAGACCCTCTTCATCCTACCCCCGACTACTTTTTGCAGGCTGTCGCTCATGAGGTGGAGACCAAAAAGAAAAAGGCCTAGCCCCCCAAAGACCTGAAACAAGGTTGCCGTCACGGACACCTTACCCTTAGGGGAGATCTTGTCGCCAGGGAGAGCTTCCGGGACCTTGAGATCTTTTTTTCCTTCCGGGGCGCTAGGTTCCGCAACCTGAGAGGAGGGGGTTGATTCCGGATCAAAAATAGATGTGCGAGAAAAGGTTACAAGAGGTATGATCAGAAAAATCATCAGGGCAAAGGCAGGCGCCCATAGATAGCGTTTGTGGGCCAACTGTAAGAACAGGCATGCACAACGAGACTCTCCGCCGGGGGCATGACAGTCGGCTTTCTTGAAAGGTAAAGGGACCATATTCTGAAAGACTGTAGAAGCCGGTCAAATTCGCTCACGAATCACAAGGATGTAAAGACGATCAGCCGCATCCTCTATAACATCCGAGATATCGGTAATACTTCGAAGGAATGTCTCCAACTGAATCTTGTTAGCAAGGGGAAGATCCGAGGCGAATATGCTCCTCATCAGGGCCTCTTCTTGCTTGTCTACCTCGGATTCCATAACACCGATGGGGATGATCTTTTCCCGGATAGCATCCAGGTTATTATCTGCCTGCAAGGTCTCCTTGAGTGCAAAGAGCCTCACAGCCTCCCGAAGGATACGTAACATCTTTGCCACTGTCTCCACGATATCGAGCAGGCCATCCTTATAATCCTCTGGCAGATGAGGTTGTTGGAACACCAGGACGTCAGAAGCAGCCTCTGCTTTGTTGGCTATCTTGTCCACAAACTCGGTCATCATATAGATGTCTTTTCGGTCAATGGGGAGAAAGGCGCCCGAATAAAGGTAGTCGCCAATCTTTCTCTGGAGTATGTCAGCCTCGGTTTCGGCATAGTCGCAGTTTGCATGGATAGCTTCGAATCTGGGTGTATCTGCCTGAAAAAACGCCTCAAGGCAGCGCTTGAAACAGTCCAGGCATTCTCCCACCTTCTCAAAGTGGTCATCAATAAGCTCCATTACCTTTTTTTCTTTTTCGGCAATCATGGAAATCTCCCTTTTGCTATCTCACACGCTTTTTCAAACTGACTAACGGCTTATTCCCTGTCAACAGCCATGTTCAAAATGCTTTTAACCATTAACAACGATAAGGAAACCAGTCAATTCATATCTTGGGAACCTCAAAAAGGCTTGTTGATAAATTCGGAGATGTGTATGCGCAAAATTTGCCTCTTGCCTCAATAGAGATTCGATAGTAATAAGACAGCGATAATTCAATGCTCGATAGTCGAGATACAGAAGGCTCTTATGAACATAGATATCTCAAAGTTCGAGAAGTGCCACATCCTGGTCATCGGCGACTTAATGATCGATGAATACGTATGGGGGGAGGTGGATCGCATATCCCCTGAAGCGCCCGTACAGGTGGTTTCGGTACTCAGGGATAGTGTCACCCTTGGCGGTGCAGGCAACGTGGTGAACAACCTTGTTGCCCTGGGCGCGCAGGTGACCGTTGCCGGTGTTTTAGGGGCTGGAGCAAACGCTGATCTACTAATGAAGATGTTCCGAGAACTGGGTGTGGACACTGCGGGTGTCACTCAGGATCCAACAAGACCTACTACCAAGAAAACCCGCATCATAGGCGGGCACCAGCATGTACTGCGCATAGATCGTGAGACAAGGCAGGAAATATCCGAGGAACAGGTTAATACCTTGGTTTGCTTTGCAAAGGACCGTATCGACACCTTCGATCTGATCCTGGTTTCCGATTATGGCAAAGGCCTCGTTTCGGAAACGCTTTTGCGACAGATCATTGATGTGGCTAACCAGAACAAGAAGAGAATCATCGTTGATCCCAAGGGGCTTAATTTTAGAAAATATGCGGGAGCCACGGCAATCACGCCAAACAAGAAGGAGGCGTCGCTGGCAGCCGGGATCGAGATTGTTGACGATGCGTCCCTTGAAGCAGCGGGCGAAAAATTGCTCCGTGGTATTCCAGTCCAAATGGTCCTCATGACGTGCGGCAAGGAAGACATGGTTCTCTTTGAGCAAGGCAAAGAACCTTACAGAATTATAATAGGCGAGGCCCGGCAGGTCTTTGATGTCTCTGGAGCAGGTGATACTGTTGTGTCTGTGCTGGGTTTGGGGTTAGCCTCAGGGTGCTCTTTTCGACAGGCCGCAGCCATTGCCAATGTTGCGGCAGGAATTGTTGTGGAGAAAGTTGGCACAGCAACAGTCTCGAGGAAGGAGCTACAAAGCGCACTGGAACCATCGATTGAAGCGCTGGCGACGAAACAAAAGACGTTATCTGATCTGATTCTAATCATAGATCGCCTCAGGGCCGGGAGCAAAACCATAGTGATGACAAACGGCTGTTTTGATCTACTCCACGTCGGCCACATCAAGCTCCTGTCTGCCTCCAAGAAGATGGGCGATGTGCTCATCGTAGCCATTGACGATGACGAATCCGTGCGTGCCCTTAAGGGAAAAGACCGCCCCATCATCGCGGCCCAGGAGCGCATCCGGATCATCAGTGCGCTGGACTGTGTGGATTATGTGACCCTCTTTTCAACCAGGGAGCTTGGCGATCTCATTGAGGCCCTTCGCCCTGATGTTTTGACCAAAGGGAGCAATTACACCAACGAGACCGTGTTGGGCAGGGAGATCGTGGAAAAGTTCGGAGGCCGCATCGCCCTGATTCCAATGACCGAGGCTGTCTCCTCAACCGGGGTAATCAAGCAGATCAAGCAAGGGGCAGCAGCAGGCTGAGGTATCTGTCAGGTAGCTCCCGCTGGTCCGCCTGCGGGCCGGAACCTGCCAACTTCGCCAGAGCAGCTGCGACGGCCGAATCGGCGGAGAGCTCGCAACCTGACCTACTTCTGAAGTTCAGGCCTTCGGACCGGAGAAAATTGTCCAACAACATTCTTTTTGCGGAAGGTCCCCCATGTTTTCAACTTTAGCTCATTTTAGCTCATTTTAGGCATTTTCCCCATGCTCTGGATTCAAGAAACCCGGGACGGGGTGATATTTAAGATTACTGTCCAACCCAGGGGTTCGAGAAATGAAATCGCGGGTCTTCAGGGCGATGCCATGAAAATCAGGCTAACAGCCCCTCCCGTGGAAGGGGCTGCCAACAAGATGTGTGTTGAGTTTCTGGCCGAATCCTTGAAAGTGCGAAAATCAGTCGTGGAAATAATTCGCGGCCGCACCAGCAGGTCAAAAAAAGTGCTGGTGCGGTCGGCAACCCGCAAGGAGATTGAATCCCTCCTGAAAAGCTAAGGGCTGGGGCAAAAATACCAAGTTATTTTTGACCCGCCCTAACCGTCTCCACCTCATCCGTCGTATCGCCTCAACACCATTACAGCATTGTGTCCCCCAAAGCCAAGGGAGTTGTTCATAACCACATCGAGCTTTGCCGGTGTCGGTTCGGTGATGATGTTCAGATCCATTTCCGGATCGGGGGTTTCGTAGTTTATGTTGGCAGGGATAATCTGCTTTTCTATTGCCAGGGCACAGACTACAGCTTCAACCGCTCCTGCAGCCCCGATGAGGTGCCCGATCATTGACTTGGTAGAACTCGCCGGCACCTTATAGTCACCGAAGACCTCGCCAATAGAAAAGGCCTCGGCCTTGTCGTTGAGGGGAGTGGAAGTGCCGTGAGCATTTACATAGTCAACGTCTGCCGGTTCCAGGCCTGCCATGGTCAGAGAATCACGAATCGCCTTCTTGACCATGCGCCCTTCCGGATCGGGCGCTGTGATATGGTAAGCATCCGTGTTTGTGGCATATCCCACGATTTCTGCGCAGATCTTAGCGCCCCTGGCCAGGGCGTGTTCAAGAGCTTCAAGGACCAGGACCCCTGCCCCCTCACCGATCACAAAGCCATCCCTATCCTTGTCAAAAGGCCTGCATGCCCTTTTGGGATCGTCATTTCTCCGAGACAACGCCTTCATATTGGCAAATGAGCTGGCCGCAATTTCCGTGAGAATCGCCTCGCTGCCGCCGGCAACAATGACATCAGAGTCTCCCAGCGCAATATCTTTGACGGCATAAATCAGCGAATAGGCTCCTGTCGCACAGGCATTGGCCGTACATGGGCTGGTGCCCGTAAGCTTATGGATAATGCTTACGTACGCATTAACCGCGTTTGGCATCATCATTGGAATCAAAAAGGGGCTTACCCTTGAGGGGTTCTTGCTTTCGATCAGCTTTCTTTTTTCCTCTTCAAGGGTCATCAAGCCGCCAATCCCCGTTCCAATCATGGTCCCTACGTTGTCATTGTATCTGCCCAATTTCAGACCGGAATCCTCAATGGCAAGGGATGCGGCAGCAACTCCGTACTGGGTAAACCTGTCCATTCGCTTGACATCCTTGGGATTGATCCCGTAGTCCTTGTAGTCAAAGGCCCTTATCTCGGCGCCTATTTTGGTCTTGAAATTGGAAGTATCAAATCTTGAAATAAGATCAACCCCGCATTTCCCCTCCATGAGGGCATCCCAAAATCTCTCCTTTCCGGACCCAATGGGTGTGACAACGCCCATACCCGTGATGACGACTCTTCTTTTCTCCATGTCAAAATCCTCCAGAAGGTGTTCCGGGCTGTACCCGGGTATTTTTCAAAAAATAATTACGGCGCAAAACGTGTCAACAGAAAAGCCACCGGCACATCTTAGAGCCTTTGCCGAAGCCAGATCAAGACCTTGTCAAATTCCTCTTTCATCTCTGCCAAGGCCTTTCCGCGGTGACTGACTTGGTTCTTCTCTTGCGCAGAAAGCTGCGCAAAGGTCCTGTTCATGGGCGGATAAAAGAACACAGGGTCATAGCCGAATCCGTTGTCGCCGGCAGGCGCTTCGGCAATCAATCCCTCACACCGGGCTTCGTATGTGAGGGCCACGCCGGACGGAACCGCAATAGAGATTACGCACATAAAGGCTGCTCTTCGGTTTGCCTCTCCCTTCATCTCCTTCAATAATTTGTCGTTGTTTTCCTGGTCAGTAGCATACGGCCCTGCATACCGCGCTGAGCGCACGCCCGGAGCGCCTTGCAGGGCTTCCACCTCCAGGCCGGAATCATCCGCGAGGGCGGGCAGCCCAAGGACTTTGGCTGTGAATGAGGCCTTCTTGAAGGCATTGTCGTCAAATGTGTCGCCATCTTCTTCAACATCAGGTATGGGGCCAAAGTCATCCAGGTTCTTGATTTCCACGGGAAAATCTTTCAAAAGCTCTGACATCTCTCTTGTCTTTCCCGGGTTTCGCGTAGCCAAAACCAGCCATTGCTTACTTGTCATGGATCTTTCCTTTATAGGCGTTCACAGGTTCAGTGTTCAAGGTTATTTTTCTTTTGTTAACCTTGACTAACCCTGAGCGCTGAACCCGTGAACAGTTAGGCTTCCTGTCTTCTGCGCTCAGAAGTCCTGCCACGAAAGAAAAGCGCTGCAAGAGAAAATGCGAATACCATAATCCCATTCATAAGAAAAGGCATTTTGTAACCCCAGACCTGGTTGAGCCATCCTGAAAAAGCGGCAAATATGAATATGGCCGATGTCCGTATACAGAAAATGAGCCCCGAATTCCCGCCAAGTCTTGCTGCCGGAAAAAAACGAGCGGTGAGCACATCGGACTCCAAGATGGCCAGGGTGTCACCTGCTGTATGAATCATCCTGACTATGAGAAGGCTGAAAAACGTGTTTGTGAAAGCTGTTACGACCTGAAAACAGCTCGATATCAGAAGTCCCACGAGGAGCAACAAGAAGACCCTCTCTTTCTTGTCCATGAGGATACCGGCAAATGGCACTAGAAAGGCCATCCAGATCCCCAAGGCAAAAAACACAAGCCCTATCTCCTTTTTGTTCAGCCCGATGATATCCTTCATAAGAAGGCTGAGGCTTGTCTGCTCGGCCCCGAAGTGGGTGCCGAGGACAAAAACCACGGTCATGAGAAACAGGACATCCGGCTTTCTTATATCCTGGTTGTAGTCCTTGAAACTGAAAACCACAGGCGGAGCATCTTTTGCAAGGAGCGTTAGCAGTATAATGACAATGGACAGGATCAACGCCCCTTTGATCATGAGAACTGCACCTAATGTTTCATAGACATACCCGCCTACAAGAGGCCCAAGTCCGAAACCCAAGTACCCGCCCAGATGCAGGAAGGCCACTTTTTTCCCTCGTCCAGTGTGATCTATGAGCTTAAGATAAAGAGACATCAAGACCACCCTGATAGTGGCGGCCCCCACACCTCCAAGGATCACCACAAAGCAGACGCCGAAGAAGTCTCTCACGGTGATAAGGAGCAAGAAATAACAACTGTAACAGATGGCGCCCAAGGTGAGTGTCCTCTTCGGGGAGAAGTAGTCTGAAAACACACCAAAGGGAAGCACCAGAATAATGCTTGAGAGTGAGGTCAGTCCTATGGCAAAGCCTATCTGCTGATCGCTAAAACCGTAGGACTTGAAAAGTATAGGCAGGTATGCAAGGACCATCCAGAAGGAAAAGAAATAGAGGAGATAAGAGACAAAAAATACAGCTGATTTGGATCGGTCCATGCATATTTCCGGTCATGATGAACTCATGTATATAGCGCCTGAACGTAAAGTCATGTTCAGGCCAAATCCGAATTTTTGGCCGAAAAAACGGGGTCTTCGGTCAAGTACTACGTGGATGGAGACTACTTGATGACTTTAAGCCGCTTTTTTCTGTCCTTTTTTTCTTTTTCTTGCCGTTTGTCACACACCTTGCAAATCGTTTTTTCGCACGACTGTCGAATCGACTTAAGGACGTACTCCACATGCTCCAGGGGATGTTTTTTTAGATGGCCGCTGTTGATATAATCTATTCCCACTTTCTGCATCACAGCCAGGATGGTTCTGTACTCTTGCTTGTAGGCTTCTATGAATTCTTTGTCATCCATGACAGGGCTCAATAGAGATTCTCATACTGTTTCTTGTTAAAAGGCCTTTTCTTCTTTTTGATCCAGTAAGAAGCAGCTCCCTTGTCCCATTTCTGATCAAGAATATCCTTTCTGAGCAGCCTCATCATGAGGCCAACGGGAGTAACCACAAGATAGAACAGAAGAGACAGGACAATACGGGACATGAAAAAACCGAGTGCCACTGCCAGGCCCATCCATGCCCTGTACACGGCTCTTAGCGTTGCCGGAACCCACATTCCCAATCCGAAGAACAACACGCCCAACCCGATGCCTGCGTACCCAAGGGGCCTCCCCTTATAGACAAGGATGCCCCCGATAATGGCCAAAACCACCAGAAAGGTGATGCCAAAATTCCTGATGCTTTTAGGCCCTGTGTCAACTGCCTTTATTTCGTCAAGGATTTCGGATAACATGATGATGCACACAGCCTCCGTGGGCTCCTCACCTCATCTGTGGCCACATTTGTGGGGAGTCGTCCCGTTTGTATGTATTATTTACCGTCAGGGATGAAATAATGCAAGGATCTTCTCTATGACACAACCACAGGAGGAATGGTTTCGGCTGAGGGGGGGCTACAGTTTCATTTTCTCGGCATTGATTTCAATGTCTTCATCCGTTACCCGGAGCTGATCGATCAACCATTGTCGGCCTTGCCTGATCAGATAATATATTTCCTTTTGATTTGTTTCACCGGCAACGGTTCCAATCCTTGCGTCAATGACAACTACGGCCCTGTTGTCATCGATCTTTGAATCAATGACCGCGCCATCGATCCTCCTGTACTCCATTTGTTGCAAAACCTTCCAGGTGTCAATTGTCCAGACCGATTTTGGTCTGTTGTCCCTGAAATCTCCTGTAGTGTAGTTGGCAGTCTCGTCCATGCCAGGGCCACCGTAAGAAGTACTGAATGACTCGACCACATCAACAGGGGAGTCCTGTTGGGCCTGACATAGCGTGAATGTGGGAAAAAGAAGGATAATCAGCACAGGCACTATACTGCAGGCTTTTTTCATGGGTTTCCTCTCCGCGAAAGTGTGATATCGAAACGGCCTTAGACCACCTTCCCATTATATCGGCAGGTTTGCGGAATAAGTTAAACCAGGGACACGCGTGGGATCCAAGCGGGGCTATGAAATTTCTTTCTTGACCATCAGGCAAAGTTGTTGAAAAATGCTCAGACTTTTTCTTTGTACTAACCCTGAAATGCGGGTCGGGCCACACCAGTTAGCCGACACTACTAGATCTATATGAGAGTTTTGGCGGTCTTTATAGGTTTTCTCGTTTTATTCTGTATAGTTCCGGCTAGTGCACTGTCACGTGTCATCGTCGATGACACGGTTGGGTTGAAAGACGAGAAGGTTGTGCTCAAAGCGGAGACAAGGGGAAAAATCTTCAGCAAAGGCGGTGAAGTTGTAGAGTTCTTTGTTGACGACGAATCCATTGGTAAGACCCTTTCAGGCGGCGACGGCGTTGCGTTCAAAGCCTTCATCCCAACAAAAACGGGCCTGCATAAAATAACAGTGAGATCCGGTGGAGACGAAGACACCGGATTACTTCTTTCTCTAAAAAGAAGATCGAGTATTGTCTTTGTTGGTATTGAGGGGTGTCTCCTAGAAGACCGACTTTCAAGAAAGGCAAGACAAGGGAGCCAGAAGGCAATAGAAGAGCTTCGCGAGAAATTTTCTGTTGTTTTTCTTAAAAGTGGTTTTTTCGGTATAAAAACTGTCCGGGCATGGCTAAAACAAAATGAATTTTCAGAACTGCCTGTCCTTCCTTGGAGACAAGGAGAAATATTTGATGAAATTGCTCAAAAGGATTTGAGGGTTAAGGCAATAATTGCAGCCCCTAAGGTGATCGAGTCTGCCAAGGAACATAAGCCCCTCGTCTTCAGCTTCGAAGAAGTAGAAGGTGGAGAGTGGATAAAAGACTGGAAGGAGATCAGAGAAAAGCTCAAATAGGCTGCTTTCAGGGCAGGGGGACCAAAAGCGTCCGCCCAAATTCAAGCGGTGGATTTGGGCCACACGATGCCTGTTGATTTCAGGGGCATTAGCTACTATATATGGACCAAAATGACGATGGGTCAGATAGGAAGTGGGCTGGGTTTTTCAAAAGACATGTTGGTAAAGATCCTTGCCGCCGTGTTCCTCAATCCGGCTGACACGGATAGAAATGGCAAGAAGATTTTTATCCAGAATTTCCTGGGGTGCGGTTGTCCGGATGAGGTCGTGGAAGAGGCAAGGATCAGATTTTTTGCCAGACCCCTTGGTGCGCTTTTCGAACAGAGGACCGCGCAATCAGGTCTATCCCCATCCCTCACTACATTAGAGCAAGATGTGAACCGGCTTGTCGGACTGCCCAAAACCTTGAAATGGCCAAGAAGGCCTTCAGATGAACTTATTCCTCCTGTCTCCTGGCGCCGGCCCATGATAGAAGCTGTTGCAAGGACCCCCAAACACTTAAAGAAGCTGTCTGCCTTGCGCAGTATGTCCAAAGCGACGATGGATGCCGTGATCGAAGTGCCGGGCCGCGCCTTTTTCTTCTTAGTCGCCTTTGAGACAAAAAGACCAAAAAAGACTGACCTGCTTGCTCAATACGAGAGTGGCCAGTTATTGTACAAACTCATGGGTTACAACCGCTGCCGCCTCTTTACTATTACCCAAAAGGATGAACCAAAGATCATTGCCGAAATAGACACAGCGCTCACGTGGCAAGGACTCCACAACGCCTTTTTCGAGGCACGACATCGATACCCTATCGCCGACTCGGTATTGGACCTATTTGACCGTGAGGCTTGAGAAGGCTTGACCCATGGAAAAGCATCACAAATTTTCGATCTGGTATGTATTGATTGCCATCTGGGTCGTGCTCATCCTACATAACATTATCGTGCAGATGTTTGCAGTACAACGTCTGCCGTATAGTGAATTTGTCAGGGCCCTCCACGAAGGAAGGGTGGTGGAAGTAGCCATAACCAGGGATCGGATACAGGGCAAAGTAAGGGAAATTAAAAACGGGCAGGAGGTGGAACGAGTCTTTACCACGGTGCGCGTTGATCCGGATGTCTCTGCGCTTCTGGAGAAGTATAACGTGACATTTAAGGGAGTAATCGAGAGCAACTTTTTGAAAAATCTTGCCTCCTGGGTCTTTCCGGTCCTTCTTTTTGTCGGCATCTGGTATCTCATGATGCGCCGCCTTTCTGCTCAACAAGGCAGCTTCCTGACGCTGGGCAAGAAGAAAGCCAAGGTGTACATGGAGGACGAGGTCGGGGTTACCTTCGATGACGCAGCCGGAGTGGATGAGGCCAAGGAAGAGCTGGTTGAGGTTATTGAATTTCTCAAGTCACCTGATAAGTTTACAAGACTGGGCGGAAAGCTCCCAAAAGGGGTCTTGCTGGTGGGTCCTCCGGGTACTGGGAAGACGCTACTGGCCAGAGCCGTTGCCGGAGAAAGCCATGTCCCGTTTTTCAGTATGAGCGGATCAGAATTCGTTGAGCTCTTTGTGGGCATGGGCGCAGCCCGTGTCCGTGATCTCTTTGCCCAGGCCAAAGAGAAGGCCCCGTGTATTATATTCATTGACGAATTAGATGCCCTGGGCAAGGCAAGGGGCGTGGGTATGATAGGGGGCCACGACGAAAGAGAACAAACCCTGAACCAGCTTTTGGTCGAAATGGATGGCTTTGACCCCACCATAGGCGTGATCCTCATGGCAGCCACCAACAGGCCGGAGATACTCGACCCGGCCCTCTTGAGAGCGGGTCGGTTTGACCGCCACATTTTGGTCGACCGACCTGACAAGAAAGGACGAACAGAGATTCTCAGGGTTCACTTGAAAGGGATCACCATTGACAAAGATGTTGACGTTGACTCCGTTGCCGGCATGACCCCGGGGTTTGTGGGGGCCGATTTGGCCAACCTGGCTAATGAGGCAGCCCTTTTGGCCGTGCGCCACGATAGGGATAGGGTGCGAATGTCCGAGTTTCAAGAGGCTGTTGAGCGCATTATCGCCGGCCTTGAGAAGAAAAACCGCCTCATAAACGAGAAAGAAAGAAAAATTGTGGCCTATCACGAGGTGGGCCATGCGCTGGTAGCCCTTTCTCTGCCGAGTACAGACCCGGTTCGAAAGGTTTCAATCATACCTCGAGGAGTCGCTGCCCTGGGCTATACCCTCCAGGTGCCTACGGAAGACCGTTTTCTGATGAGCAAAAGCGAACTCTTGGATAAAATCGCTGTGGCGCTCGGAGGGCGCGCAGCCGAGGAGATCCAGTTTGAAGATGTATCAACGGGCGCGCACAATGACCTTGCCAGGGCCACGGATATTGCAAGAAGCATGGTCAAGGAATACGGCATGAGCGCCAATCTAGGCCACGTCTATTTTGAGAAGGAACGTCAAAGACAATTCGCTGATATGGGCATGCCTTCGGCAAAGGAATACAGCGAGCAAACAGCAGAGGTTATTGATCGTGAAATCAAGGGCATCCTGGATTCCCAATATGAGGTTGCCAAGGATATACTCAACAAACGCAAAAAGGTCCTGGACGCAGGCGCGGCCCTTGTCCTGAAAGAAGAGAGTATAGAAGGGGATCGGCTGAAAAAGCTCCTCGAATCGGATGAGACAGCCTAGCTATGCCGGTGGCGCCCACCTTCTGCTCGAGGCATCATAGCACCAGCTGTTGGGAAGGGCTTTCTTGGAACAAAACCTGGGGTTCTGGGTCCAGTTTAGAAGTTCTGCATGGGCCTCATTGATCTGAATGAACTTATTGCTCTTATCCCCCTTGTCAGGATGATAGAGTTTTGCCTTTTTTCTGTAAGCGGATTTAATGCATTTCATGCCGTCTTCGGACAGGATCTGATCCTTCGTAAGCTTGAGTAGTCTTAGCGCATTTCTCTCCTTATGGTTAAGCTGAGGCATTTTTCTTAAAACAGGTACGATTGTAGTCAGAGGAATGTCCATTCGTGAGGCCTTGTCCAGCAGATGCTGAGACGCCCACCAACTCGATCGGGTTTCTTTTTCCCTCTCGTACCACTCACGGCCTGCCCGCTCAATCATCTCTAATAGGTCATCGGCAACTTTCTTGTGTCCGTTCCTCTTCCACGCGAACCTGGATATGACATCTGAGCCTGTGGGGAGTATGTCCAGAATAAGGGTCTCTTCAGTGTACGAAAATGCCGCATAACGTGCCCGCAAGGCTTGTACTAACCCTGTGGTGATATAGAGTGCAAAATCAAGTCTTTTTTTACATTTGTCGCTGCAATACCTGCGCTTCCCTTTTGGAATTGGAGTCTGCCCGCAGGCAAGACAGAGATCCCGCTTCTTGTTTGCACGCTCAATTGACCCGGTCTCCTGAGTTGTCATATGTGCGCTTACCACGCTCATAGAGATTCCCTATTGCTGATCAGCCAACCCTTTTTTCATGGATGCGTAATGTCTTCGCTCGTAATGTTCATTGGTTTTACTATCAAAGACCGCCTCATTTTCATGGATGTACTTGAAACCTTGCCACTTCCCCCGAGCCAAGACCACCTCGTCCCCGAGGCAAAATTTTCGACCGCATGCCAGGCACCCTTCAGCGTTAAGCCTGTTGAGCATCTCCAAGTCTACAAAAATCCTGTGTTTTCTTCTACTGTCCATGGAAACGCTGCCCCTTCACGAATGGTGAGCTATCGGTTTTTGCCGTGGGACACGGCCATGAGGTCTTCAATCGTGACGATAGATTCCACAGAGGCCACATGGGCCTTCACCGCTTCAACGCCCCCCTCCTGGCGATCCACCAGTATTACGACCTTAACAACGTCAAGACCCTCTGCACGAGCCCTTTCCACGGCCTTGATGGTCGAGCCTCCGGTAGTAACAACGTCCTCCACAATAACCACCTTTTCACCCGGCCCCATGTCCCCCTCTATCCACTTGACGATACCGTGGTCCTTTTGAGTCTTTCTTATGGAAAAAGCCTTCAGCGGTTTTCCCTTAAGGTAAGAGGCAAAGGCCGTAGCCATGGCCACAGGATCTGCCCCAAAGGTAAGCCCACCAACCCCTTGGACATCCAGCTCCTTAAAGGAATCAAAGACCAGGTGGCCGACGAGGAACATTCCTTTCGGATCCAGCGTCGTGGGCTTGCAGTTCACATAAAAATGGCTCTGGCGACCGGAGACCAGCTTGTATATGGGCTCCTTGCTGTACATGAAAGACTTTCGGCAAAGCATCTCTACGAGCTCTTCCTTCATAGCTCCCTTCGTGCCCCCAGCGGAGCAGCAGCGTAGACCTGAAGTCGCCTTGGGGATATCGTATGAAATTTTTTTTATACTAACACGGCAGAAGGACCCTGGCAAGAGCTTGAATGGGATATATACCGTACCACATGTTTGTGTTATGATATGTCCGTGCCGGACATTACACGCACTTGTTGCAAGTTTTAGGGTTAATGTGTGATCTATGAGAATCGTGCTTTTTGCTGGAAAAGGGGGAGTTGGTAAAACGAGCATTGCGGCTGCAACCGGAGTGGCCTGTGCCAAGAAAGGCCTCAAAACCCTCATCATGTCCCTTGATACGGCCCATAGCCTGGTCGATTCCTTTGACCTTGACAGAACCCTTATGGACAAGAACAAGGGAAGGCCCATCCGTGTGGCCAAGCATCTTTCCGTTCAGGAGGTGGATGTCCAGGAAGAGATTGCCAAGAACTGGGGGGAAGTCCACAAGTACATCAGCAGCCTTTTGAACCTCTCTGGCATTGATGAGGTTTTGGCAGAAGAGCTTGCAATCCTGCCTGGCATGGAGGAGGTGAGCTCCCTTTTGCATATCAACCGGTACGTGGCCCAGAAGCGCTACGACGTGATCTTGCTCGACTGTGCCCCCACAGGTGAGTCCATACGATTTATCAGCATCCCCACAAGCCTGGAATGGTACATGAAGAAAATCTTTGATGTTGAGCGCAAGATCGTCAAGGTAGCCCGGCCCCTTACAAAGAGACTATATTCAGTCCCCCTTCCGGAAGACGAGTATTTTTCTACCATCCAGCGACTCTTTGACCGGCTGGAGGGAATCGACAGGCTCCTGTCTGATCCCAACATCACCACCGTGCGTCTGATCACTAACCCGGAAAAAATCATCTTGAAAGAAACGCAGCGAGCTTACATGTATTTCAGTCTGTACAAGATGAGTGTAGATGCGGTAGTCATTAACCGCATACTCCCCGATGCTGTTGATGACGCTTATTTTGCCGGGTGGAAAGAGACCCAAGACCTATACATCAAGAAAACAGAGCAACTCTTCAGTCCCATTCCGATTTTTAAGGTTCCCATGCTGAGCGATCAAGTGGTGGGCATTGCGGATCTGTCTAAATTGGCCCGCCAGATTTACGACAAACTAAGTCCGGAGCAGGTCCTCTATGCAGACATCCCCTATAATTTCAGAAAGGTGGGAAATGACTACTTTTTGGACATCAAGATACCATTTCTTACGAAAAAAGAAGTTGAATTGAGCAAACGCAATGAGGAATTGATCGTCCGCATCGGTGGGTTTAAACGCCATGTATTGCTTCCACGCAGCATTGCTGCAAGGGCCCCTACTGGTGCAAAAGTAGAACAGGACAACGTGGTTATCAAATTTGGAGGGAATCATGGCGACTAAAAACAAAGAAAACAAAAAAGCCGAAACAGAGGGAGGTTTTGTTTGCCCTTTGTGCCTTGCTGTTGGATGCCTCAGGGACATGGTGGACAGGGAGTCCCCATTTTTCAACCATATGAACAATGCTCGCATTGAGTTCCTTGAAGGCGTCAAGGCCCTGATAGATGCCAGGATCGAAGCTGTAAAGAAAGGGGCCGGGAGCAAGAAATCCAAGCTGACAAAGATCAAGGTGGAAGATTAAGGCCTCTTGAAGTCCGGGTCTGCCGGAACAGACATTACCGCTTCACCGGCCCTGCGGCCAGAAGATACAATAACCTGGTCTGATCATTCACGTCCAGCATTTGAGCCGCTTCATCATCAAAAAAGGCTCCGATGCCGCAGCATCCGAATCCCATAGAAGTGGCTCCCAGGTAGATTCTCTGGCCAAGACGACCTGCAGTCAGCATGGCGTACCGATAGCCCCTCGGGCCCCAGGTTTGCTCCAGAAGCTCCAAATTGCTCAAGAAGCAAAAATGCAAAGCGCAATTGGCCAGCCATGCCTGGTCCAGGCAAATGCGGGCCATTTTGCCGATCATGCGGCCCTGGGACACCAGTGCCATGGACGCATGCTCCGGATCCAGCATGTAAAAACCGGGATCGAGATCTTGCACATTTCCAGACAAAAACCCCACTGATATAGCATCCCTTGAAGTCAATCCGGCATCTTCTTCCACATGGCAACCTGCACAAAGCAGTTCCAACAGCCCAAACAGCCCATCGGAGGAAAGCCCGGTCGAAATGAAGTTCCGCTTTGAGCGCCTCTTAAAGACTGCCTCAGCGTAGCTCACTTTCTCAGGCCATTTATCGATCTTGAATTGCTGCTCTTGTTGTTCCATCTTCAGCCCGAGATTGTGAAGCATTTTCGGAACCCCTTGGCTAGATTGAGCCACACTCGACGATGCCGCATGGATTTCCCTGATGAGCCTGTAGTCAATCTCCCGAGACGAGACACGACTTGCATCAGCAAGACTCCCGGCCCCGGTCTTCAGACTTTTCGCATCACCTTTGTCGGAAGCATCCGTGCCATATAGACATATCACGGCCAAACAAACCTCTCGACTCGAATCAACTCCGAGAAGGCTGTTAGTCTTTTCATCGTCAAAATCATAATACAAGTGAAACGGCAGGTCCGCGGCTGTAAGGGCAAGGCATAGGCTTTCTGCCAGATGACCCGTGTCGAGAAGACTGTAACGGTAGGCGCGATCCCGATATTTCCACGAACTCCTAAAGAAAATGGATGTGAGAAAAAAACTCACCACAGGAAAGTGATTTTCTCTGGTCTGAAGGGCATGGGACAGGGCACGCATGATGTTTCCTGACCTCAAGAGAGTAAGGGCGTGAAGACCGATGCTGTGATGGTACAGCCCGTCGTCAAGTCCGGATACGTTTTGCGTCCCCACATAAAGCTCAAAAGGATAAAGCGCCCCTGCCGAGGCTACACTGCGATAGTAGAAGTCCGTGCCTGAGGAGCGGGCCTTGGCCGTGACAGAATGGGCCAGGAGTAATATCTGCGAGAGCTTATCAAGGGTCACTTCCGTGGGGGCGTCGGATCTCGAGCCTTCTTTGATCAAAAAGGAGAGGTTTCCCTCCGGCGGGTCTATCACCTGGGATAGCGGCACGGTCTTGAGACCGGGATAGGTCTTAAAAACACCGGGCTGATTGGCCCAGTCGAGTCCGTGACCCTTCATCTCGTGGCGATCATAGCCCGTCTGGCGATGGTATTCCAATGCAGATATGCCCATCTTTTGTCTCCACTTTCAAGACTAGAATCCAAGTGCATCGCGAAAGAACTGCGGAACACGTATGAGTTTGCCCTGCAGATCGGTAAACACCCAGGTCACATCAGCCCTGGCAACTAAACTCTGATCTGACTGCTTCAGGATTTCCTGAGAAAAAATACCTTTCATTTTGTTATGATCTTTCAGATACGTACGAACAACCAGGCGATCTCCCTCGCGTGCCGGGGCCTTATAGTCGATTTCGATACGCCGGACAACGATTATGGCCCCCATCTGCTTCAGCTTGGCCAGGGAAAATCCCTTCTTTTCCAGGACTGCCATTCGTCCATATTCCAGATAGTTCAGGTATACGGCATTGTTTACGTGCCCGTAGGAATCACATTCATAGGTTCTTACCGTCAGATTTGCCTCGACCATGTCCTTTTCTTTCAAGATAGACCCTCAACCTCCTCTTGTATTTTGCGGCCCTTGCCTCGCAAAAGGGCAAGGTCGTTTTGGCTTGTCCTAAGAGAACTTTTCCTCCACTTCCTTGAGGGAAGGAATGCCTGCCCGCCCTCCAAGCTTAAGGCTCACCATGGCGGCCGCCCAAGCTCCAAGATCAAGGCTTTTTTTAAAATCCCACCCTTTAACCAGGCCGTAGCAAAGGCCTGCATGAAACGCATCTCCGCAGCCTGTGGTATCTACGGCCTCCACAGGATATGCAGGACGCTCGATGACCTGACCTTCAGCCAGGGCCACATAACCCCTGGCACCCAATGTGACGCCAGTGACCCGTGGGCCTAATTCTGCAAGTTTGTAACAGGCATCGACAGGTTTGTCATTACCAACAAGGGATTTTGCGAAGTTTTCAGATACCACAAAATAGTCGCTAAAGGGAACAATGTCCAGAATGCCTTGTCGGAGGGTACCCGCATCCACCACGACCGGCACACCTGCGTCTTTGGCCGCCTTGCAGGCGGCAATGGATGCCTCGACAAAAAGCCCGTCTGTAAGGACGACTCTTGCCTGGCGGATGATGTCGAAGTCCAGCTCTTCAGGCCTTGGGGGAGGACCGGTCGGCCTTCGCCAGAAGATGGTTCGTCTTCCCACCCCGGCTTCTGCCACAATAAAGGCAAACTGGGACTCAAAGCCGTTCCTCACAAGGATGCCGCCAGTATCTATGCCTTCTTCGTCCAGGAACGCCTTTGCCATGTTGCCAAACAGATCGTCTCCCAGAACCCCTGCAAAGGCACAAGAAACGCCCCACCTGGCAAGGGCGACCAGGGCCGTGGACGCAGGCCCTCCGCCCTGGATGACCAGATTCGAAAACTCACACTTTGCGTCAGGCGGCGGATAGGCCTCTATCTTTCCCAAATAGTCCAAGGGGCACTGTCCAAGACCATATGCTTCAAGGGACCGTTTTGTCATATCCTTCACACCGCTGTATCTCCCCAAAGTGTTCAAGGGCAAAGATGTCTACGCCGGACCGTATTATTCAACCAACTCAATTGCTGTGTCAAGCGCCGCCCAAAATATTCCATTGCCCTCATCCTTTCCAAGGGGCTCGCTCGCCTCCCCAACATCTATAACTTGGATTCATTGCACTCAGGTTTTTCAAACCCTGCAGTTCCTCGATTCCTTGACATTTCAAGCGGAAGACGGCCGGGTCAAAATCGATGTGCGGCTGGAGGATGAGACGGTCTGGCTGACCCAACAGCTCATGGCCGACCTCTTTCAAAGCTCAAAACAAAATATCAATCACCACATTCAATGCATTTACCAGGAGAGCTGGGACCTGACTGATGAGCATTACAAACAAGCCCGCTCACACGCCTTTTCTTTTTTTTAGAATTTTTTGCATTTCGTTGATAAGTTTCTTTGTTTCTGCTATCTTAACATTTACTTTCATGGTCCCCTTCCCTTCCGTTAATGAGTTTTTGGTCAATCCCCATTATAGGGGAAGGACGTAATTCTTACACTTTTCTTGTTTTACACAACTAACCCTAACATATTAACCACAATTCTAAGTATCATAAAAGGAGGTATTGAGATGAAAGACTTGAAAGCATCTGATGTAATGGTAAGGCCGGTGGTATCAGCAAAGATTCATGCTTCGGCGAGGGATATTACGTTGCAGCTTCTTAACGGGCTATATAGCGGAATGCCTGTAACAGATGAAGAAGGCAAGCCTATAGGCATGGTTACGGAATTTGATCTATTAGAGGCTGCTAGGAGCGGTAAAGAGCTAGTCAAGACCACTGCGGAGGACGTAATGACTAAAGATGTTTTTACCGTTGACGAAGCCACACCTGTCCTCGATATTGTAAAAATTATGAAAGAGAAAAATATCATTCGTCTTCCTGTTACGCAGGATGGCAAGTTAGTAGGCATAATAGCCAGATGTGATATTCTAAAAACGCTGATAGAACCCGAGTTTGTTACCTATATGTAAAGCCGTGGATCTGGTTTGTATAAATCCAATACAACCAGGTCCTCAATTATCATGAACGCCTAAGAAGGTTGTCCCGATCCGAATCGTCCTTGAAAATTCGGCATCGCTCGATACCCCTTCAAATAATGTGATCAAGCGCCGGGGCCATCTATTCCCGACTTTTTCGGCATCCCCCTCGCATATAACATGCAAAGCCGATCCAAAACTGGAAATGTGCAGGGCGTCCCTCTTTTTTTCCCAAAATAAGGGTATCGGGCAGGTCTTTTTCGCTTTGGACTACGTGGTCCTGTTTAGGCTTTTCAACCGACAGTGGGTGTGATACCTAACTGAAAGCATCAATTTTTCTGAGTCACAGATCTTGGCAAGCATCGACACTCTTGCCTGTCTGAGCAGCCCCACCACATCTTGCGCACTGCCAGCCTCCCCTCAATGCTCGTCTAGACATCCGCCCTTTCCGGTGTGCTCTTCTTTGGCTCAATGCCTTGTTTTGCGTAAGATGATGCTTAATGTGTGGCAGAGGATAAAGTTTTCTTGGTTGTATTAATGCTTTAGGAGGTCCCATTGACCAATATGGGAATATTTCATAATGCGCAACTTAATGTTAACCGTTCAACACCGGCTAAACCCGCTTCACCTTTATTGCCGTTTCGTGGAAAAGGGGTTGAGCAACAAGTGCTCCATGTCAATGTGTAAATGGTACCAGATCCTCATTTACAGTTGGCTTACAAAGCTATCCGTGGCCACGATATGGATTTGCAAGCGTTTTAACTGAACAATCTAAGCGATAGAAGAGGACATTGAAGTCTTCCTGAAAAAGTACGACAAAAAGGCCAAGAAATGACCGTAGAACAAAGCCGTATAAAAGAAATAGAAGAGATCATTAACCAGTTCAAATGCCCAAAGGATTTCCAATGTTACAAGTCCAACTTTGAGGCTCTTTGCGATGCGGAAGATATCGGAATAGAATCATATCTGAAATTCCTGGAAGAAAATCCCCGATCTTGCCAATTTTCAGTTCCCTTCGGGGAAGGACACTTTTGTAAATGCTCTTATCGTGTGTATCTTTGCAAGAAATTAGGGAAGTCAACCCTGGCGTTTCATTGTATGCCCTAAATGTGCGAACACCATGAACTGAATCCTGACCCCGTTTCTCATAGAGAGAGGTGGGGCTTTTGGTGTGCTTTTGAGGTTGTATTTTTGTGGTGATTGAGTCCAAGATCAAAAGTTGTTCATTCCTTTGTGAGTGCATTCTTGCTCTATGAACCAATAATCCTCTCAAGGGGAATCAAATGGTGAAAACAACGAAGCCGCTTAAAGTTGCCATAGTGGGTGGTGGCCCTGGGTGCAAAGCTATTATGGATATGATATTTGCGAAAAAGCTCGGCCAGCTTCGGATGAGACTCGTCGGGGTAGCCTGCACCAATCCCAGGGCTGTGGGTTACCGCTACGCCCAAGATAAAGGGATTTATACAACGAGGGATTACTGTGATCTGTTCAAGCTCAAAGACCTCAACATTATTATCGAGCTGACGGGTCGACAGGAAGTAGCTAATGAGATCTCCCGAACCAAGCCAGATCGAATCACACTAATGGACCATGTCGCTGCCCGTCTGTTCTGGGATATCTTCCAAATTGAAGAGAAAAGTATTGCCGAGCGTAACCGGGCGCAGGAAATGCTGCAAAGTGCTCGCGACGGCTTGGAAATTCGGGTTAAACAGCGAACTGCCGAGCTTTCAAGATCCAACGCACTTCTGAAACAGGAGATTGCCGAGCGCAAGCAGTCAGAGAAAGAATACCGAAACATAAACGTAGAGCTTAACAACTTTGTCCGTGTTGTGTCCCATGACCTAAAAAACCCTATTATTGCTATCCAGGGGTTTTCTTCTCGTCTACTCAAGCATTATGAAGAAAAACTGGGGGAGAGGGGCCAAAGATACGTTGAGCAGATCAAAGTCAGTGCCCGCCGAATGGAGGTGTTGGTCTCTGACCTCTTGGAGTTATCAAGAATTGGTCGGGTCGTTTCTGCTTTCAAGGATGTTCCCTCGCTTGAGATAGTAAGAAACGTAACCTCAGCCCTCAGAGACAGGCTGAAGGAGAACGGGATCGAGCTTGTTGTGGCGGACAACCTTCCCACCATCTGTTGTGACGGGGAAAGGATGTATCAGGTTTTTGAGAACCTGCTTGTAAACGCTATAAAATTTACTCGGGTTACTAAGGCCCCTAAGATCGAAATTGGGTATGAAGATAGGGGAAATTCCCATGAGTTTTATGTGCGGGATAACGGCGTTGGGATTGATCCGAAACATCACCGAAAAGTATTTGAGATGTTCCAGAGGCTAAAGCAAATAGAAGATCAGGAAGGAACAGGTTTAGGACTTGCAATTGTTGACAGGATTGTGAAAAACCACGATGGAAAAGTCTGGGTGGAGTCTGAAAAGGGGAAGGGGGCAACCTTTTATTTTACTCTCCCTAAGCTAGCCTGACCCGACTCCGTATTAACGAGAGCCCGCCTTCAAATGGCCATATTTTATGACGGTATCAGACCTCAACTATTTAAAAATCTGCTATCCCTCCAACAAATTGAGTTTGCGATATTTTTGTGATAGACAAAAGAAACCTTGCTTGGGACTGGCTGGTTTCTAAGGGGCGATGGTGGCAAGCTATACGTAACAAAGGCTGGTTTTTCTAGCGGATTCAATTCGTTAGGTTGTGTTAGCAATATCAAAGAACAGGCATCTTG
>JAFGFW010000050.1 GCA_016930875.1 Deltaproteobacteria bacterium
AGTTTCAAAGTCCCTCACGTATATGTCCTTCTCAGCGTAATTCTAATTATCGTTGCAATTTGTACCTACGTGATTCCTGCCGGAGTTTTTGACCGCGTCCAGGATTCAGCTACCGGAAGGATGATTGTTGATCCGGCCACTTTCCATGCTGTGGAACAGACTCCAGTCAATCTTTTCAAGCTTGCTGTTTCGATTCCGAAGGGCATGGCGGCGGCAGTCAGCATTATGATGCTTGTCGTACTGGTGGTGGCAGCCTTTGAGATCGTAACCAAAACGGGTGCCTTTGATTCTGGCATTACCCATATGATGAAAAGATCTCATGGGAAGGAAAATGTCATTGTTGCCGTTATTACTATCATGTTTGCCAGTATTGGTGCATTTCTGGGTTGGGCTGAAGGAACCCTGGTCTTTGTCCCACTGGGGGTCTCGCTTGCAAGGGCCATGGGGTACGATGCGCTCATGGGAGCAGGAATGGTGCTGCTGGGGACGGCAGCTGGATTCACGTCTGGTGTCCTTAACATATACACTACCGGCATCGCCCAGGCCATCTCCGGGCTCCCTCTATTTTCAGCGATGTCCTTCAGGATGGTCGGCTTTGTCATTTTCACTTTAACGACGATAGTCTTCCTTATCTCTTACGGGAAAAAGATAAGGAAAGACCCCTCCGCGAGTCCCGTCTACGAACTTGAACTTGCCGCGGAAGCCGGAGAAGACAAAACAAAGGATCTTGTTTTCACCATGAGGCATAGATTGATCATGCTGACGGTTCTGCTGGGGTTCATAACAGTGGTGATAGGAACCACAAAACTTGGATGGTACCTTAATGAGATCACGGCCGTATTCATACTGGTGGGCATAGTTTCCGGGTTCATCGCGAAGATGTCGCCAAACGAAATGGCCATCAACTTTGCAGAAGGCGCCAAAAAGATTATTCCAGCCGCGCTGACCATCGGTATCGCAAGGTCCGTCCTTGTTGTAATGGAGGAGGGAAAGATCCTTGATTCTGTTGTGAACGGCTTGGCCTCGACCCTTACCGGGCTTCCCATGGTCGGGATCGCTCTGGGGATCTTCGTTATTGTTACGGCCCTGAACTTCTTCGTAATTTCAGCCAGCGGCAAGGCCGTTACGATGATGCCCATTCTCGCTCCTCTGGCGGATATCCTGGGAATAAACAGGCAGGTAGTGGTCATAGCCTTTCAGTATGGTGATGGTTTCACCAACTGGTTCTGGCCGACATCTGCCATTACCATGGCAGGTCTCGCAATGGCCGGCGGAATATCGTGGGAAAAGTGGGCCAAGTGGTCGTTCAAGCTTTTCCTGACCTGGATCGTCACTGCAGCAATCCTGGTAACCGTTGCTCAGATGATAGGCGTCGGTCCTTTTTAGGCCCTATCGTGCCTTGAACTTGTCGAGCGGAAGAGGGGTCCAATAGTGAATATCCCTCTTCCGCTTTGCGCTGAAAGGAGGGAATATGTTGAATCTGGACAAGGTGTTCTTGAATGGCAGGTTTTATACCATGGACTGGAAACTTCCCCGTGCCGGGGCTGTGGGAGTTACGGGCGACAGGATAGCGGCCGTTGGATCTCCGGAAATGATCCGTTCACTGGCGGATAAAAAGACGGAATTTGTCGATCTGGGCGGTAAAGTTGTTTTCCCCGGATTTATCGATGCGCACGTTCATTTTATGCAGACGGGTCTTGATAGGACGGCGGTATATTTGAACAAGGCTGAAAATATCACTGAAATGCTTCGTCTTGTGAAGGAACAGGCAGGAAACACCCCCGAAGGCGGATGGGTGCGGGGCTATGGTTATGACGAGACAAAGCTTGAGGAGAAGAGGGTGCCTTCTCTGAGGGAGCTAAATGCGGTATGCCCTGAGAAACCTGTGTTTCTGAGCCGTGTTGATGCTCATGCCTGTCTGGTCAATTCAGAGGCGCTTAGGGTGCTTGGGCTGGACCCCGGTCTTGAAGGATTAATTCTGGAAAACGGAAAGGCTACAGGCAACCTGAAAGCGAACGCGAACTCCGCCGCAAGAGTAAAAATCCTGAACAACCTGCTTGATCCTATCGAAAAGAAAACCGCGTTGCTCCAGGCCGCAAACGAAGCCCTGTCCGTGGGAGTGACAACCGTCCATGCGCTGGAGGGAGGAAGTCTTTTTGGAGAGAATGATTTCGATATTCTTCTTTCCGCAATTCCGGAATTGCCAGTAAGAGTAGTCCCTTACCACCAGATCATGGATGTAGAAAAAATTGCCCGAAAAGGGCTTAAACGGATCGGAGGATGCATTACCGTGGATGGCTCTATAGGTTCGCGGACCGCGGCTCTCCTCTCTCCTTATGAAGATCAGCCCGATGCCACAGGTTGTCTGTATATTGATACAAAGGATCTTGAGGAATTCGTTATGGAGGCTCACAGGAGGGAAATGCAGATCGCAATGCACACCATTGGTGATGCCGCGATCGAACAACTTTTGTGCGCCTATGAAAAGGCGCTCAAGGCTTACCCACGAAATGACCACCGGCACCGTTTTGAACACTTCAGCATTCCGACCGATGATCAGATAAGAAGAGCCGCAATGATCGGATGCGCGATCTGCGTTCAGCCCAGTTTTGATTTCTTCACCAGAAAAATGATGCCGATAAGGCTTGGAGAAGAGAGGTTCGAAAGGTCTTATCCATTGAGAACCCTTCTTGAGGCCGGGCTTCTAGTGGCGGGAGGTTCAGACAGCAGCATAACGCCTCTTAACCCCATGCTCGGGGTTTACGGTGCCCGATGCCATACCCACGCATATCAAAGGCTTGAAGTCTATGAGGGGATCAAGCTTTTCACCTTGAATGCCGCAGCGATAGGATTCGAAGAAATGGACAAAGGATCTATTTCACCAGGCAAATTGGCGGATCTGGCAGTGCTCTCCGAAGATCCTTTTGCATCCGAGCCAGAGCTTGTAAAAGATATTAAGGTCGACAAGACTGTTCTGGGCGGGCGAATCGTCTACTCCCGTTTGCATTGAACATTTGAATTGAAAGGATATCAGCCATGAAAAATTCTAAAGAAACCCTTCAGAAAGCAATATCATGCCTGGACGAGAAAGCCCTTGTCGAGTTGACGAAGAAACTGATATCCATACCCAGCCATCATGGTCTTCAAAACCCCGAGGAAGAAATATCCAGATTCCTGGTGGAGTTCCTCGGAGCGGAGGGAGTTGATTCTGAGCTCCAGCCAACCGACGGAAAAAGATATAACGTTATTGCAAAATATGGAGAAAACGCATTCTTCGAAAAAACCCTCATGCTTAACGGCCATACGGATACAGTAAACGTCGAAAATATGACCATTGATCCATTTTCGGGAGACATCCTCGATGGAAAGATATACGGGCGTGGTTCTGTTGACATGAAGGGTTCCCTGGCAGCGATGATCCATGCTCTTCTGTCGGTTAAGCGAGCCGGAATTCGGCTTGAAGGGCAGGTGGTATTCGCCGGTGTTGCAGATGAGGAATTCTGGAACATAGGAACTCGTCATATTGTGGAGAACGGGCCGCGGACCAAATACGCTATCGTGGGTGAGCCAACCGAGTTGAAGATTGACAATGGACACAGAGCTCTCGAATGGATTGAAATAGCGATAAAGGGGCGATATTGCCACGGGGGAACTCCCGAGCGAGGTATCAACGCAATCGAAAAGGCCGGTAAATTGATCTACAGTATCTGTAGCGATCTGCTTCCGTCCCTGCACGGACGAACAAATATGGTTACCGGCCCATCGACCTTGAACCTTGGAAGCATCTTCGGAGGAACGCAACCGAGCACGGTTGCGGGAGAATGCATGATCAGGCTTGACAGGCGCTGGATTCCAGGAGAATCTACGGAATCGGCAATGGAAGAGCTCAGGGAGGTCGTCCGTCGGCTCAAGGCTTCCGACCCCGATTACGAGGCGGAGGTCCGGAACATGAGAAACGTCGAAATAAACAGTATCGGTCAACCTCCACTGATGACAGACCCGGATTCTGTACTTGTTAAGAGTCTTGAAAGAGCTGTATCCGAATATGTGGGACCGCCCGAACTGGCTTTCTTCCCTGGATGGACAGATGCCGGAATACTCAGCTCCGCAGGAGGAATTGAAACCGTTGTCTTCGGACCTGGAGATCTCAGCTCCGCCCACAGCGATGTGGAATTTTGCCAGATAGATCAAATAATTCAAAGCTGCAAGGTCTATATCGCTGCAATTCTTGATATTTGCACGTAGAAATCTATCCTCAAACAATTGGGGGGCGAATCATTTGTTTTTGGCTGAGATAAGAGAATACAGTTTTTTAATGGGGAAAGACCTAACAGCTTTGAGGCATCACCTTCACGCCCATCCTGAACTCTCGTGGAAAGAAATTCAGACATCCGCATATATTGCCGATGAGTTGAAGTCTATCGGATATGAAAACATTAAGATTGGATGTAATAACCTCCCTGTGGGGGTTGTTGCGGAATTGGATAGCGGAAACCCGGGGCCATGTGTTGCACTTAGGGCTGATATGGATGCCCTGCCGTTGAATGAAGAGAATAATCTTCCTTACAGATCACAGGTTGAAGGAGTAATGCATGCCTGCGGACATGACGGCCATGTCGCAATTCTTTTGGGGACTGCAAAGGTATTGTTCGAATTCAAGGATCACCTTAAGGGTAGAGTTCGGCTGGTATTTCAGCCGGCAGAGGAAGCTGGGATTCCTTCGGGTGCCGAAATGATGATCAAGGAAGGCGTTATGGAGGGAGTTGAAGCAATTGCAGGTCTCCATATATGGTCCAAAGTCCCATCCGGCAAGCTAGCTTTCAAATCTGGTCCAATTATGGCATCCGTGGACGGAGCCAAGATCACTGTCACTGGTAAGGGTGGTCATGCATCAAAACCTCACGAAACAGTGGAACCCCTTGTGCCGGCGTCGATGATCATAACAGCGATCCAGACAATCATTAGCAGGGAAATAGACTCTCAATCATCGGCAGTAGTGGCTATGTGCCAAATCAATGGAGGAACCGCTGCCAATATAATCCCAAAAACAGTCAGCATGACCGGAAACATAAGAACTTTCGACAGACAAACAAGAATGGAAATTCCCAAAAGAATGGAGCGGATAGTAACGGGGATCTGCTCTGCATTCGATTGCGAACATAACTTCGATTACACCTATCTGTATCCAGTAACGATCAACGACAGTACGGTAACCTCCATTGCCCGAAAAGCCTCGCTGGAGATGTTTGACAAAGATGTCGTGGTCGAGGCCGCTTCAGAAATGGCAGCAGAAGATTTCAGTTTTTTTGAAGAGGTTGTGCCGGGAACTTATTTCTTTCTGGGTTGCGGAAACA
>JAFGFW010000051.1 GCA_016930875.1 Deltaproteobacteria bacterium
CAGGGAGAAAACCTGGCTTCCATCCCCTCCTGTGTTAAGAGGCAAAGAGCACGTCTGAAGGTCATCTATGGAAATCTTGTAAAGAAGGGCAAGATCGCGGGAGCAAACAAGAGGACTTGAAACCATGGCCTTCTTGCGCCGGCAAGGGAAATGCCAGAGATGTACTTTCTACCTCAAAACCAGGGAAAGAGCCTCCGTGTTGCATGCCCCGCGACATAATCCGCAACCGAAGCATCTTCTTGTATTAATCTGGGCTATCGTCCTGCCATTTTCCTGAATGCCATCTTTGGAATATTTTCGGCTTCCCAAAGTAATCTGTATCTTTCCGGATTTGAGCCACTCTCATTGACAAAATTGGCGCTATTTAAGATTGAAAGGTAACCTTTTGTTTTGATAGCAATTTGGTTGGCAAGATATCGAAACTCGCTTGACTCTGGCGGCCGTTGTCTGTTCCATTTGAGATCGAAAATCCTTATACCTGCCTTCCAGTCGTCGGTCTGGGGTGATATCTGGTCAAATAGACTCAATCAGAGACAACCACGACAACCAGACTCGCCTGCTTCGGCGCTTCTTCCGAACCCCACATGGCACGACACCCAAAACCACCGGATATGGACATGATCATATCGTTGACACACAACGACGTTTTTGCTATACACGGTCTACCGAAAAGCGAGTTCTTATCATTATCATTGCAACTTCGGAGTTAGTAGCCCCTGAAGCAATCGACACCCAGCCCAGCCTGCCATCAGCTATGCAAGATGACGAATCGATGACTGATGGTGACTAATTCCTGTTGATCCGGGTTAGGATGGTAGTAACAGTCCAGCCCTTTGAAAAGGTTTGCAGCCAGTTTCAGGCAATTTGTTTGAAAAGGCTAACATGATACGGATGGTATAGTGTCTGATCTACTGAGGAATCCCCTTCGCTACCGCTGGCTGATTTTTTCGATTTTGGCCCTGAGCTATGTCTTGGTCTATTTCCACCGTCTCTGTCCGGCGGTGGTGGCGGTTGACATGATGCGCGATTTTCACGCCGGAGGGGCCCTGCTCGGGCTTTTGGGTTCAGCCTATTTCTATCCCTATGCACTCATGCAGCTACCAGCAGGTCTTCTTTCCGATTCCTGGGGGCCTAGGCGAACCATTACACTGTTCTTCGCGGTGGCCTTTATAGGCTCTCTGCTTCTGGGTTTGGCCCCAACTGTTTTGTGGGCAATTGTGGGCCGCGCCCTTGTCGGCCTGGGTGTCTCCATGCTCTTTGTGCCGACCATGAAGGTGCTGGCAGAATGGTTTCGTATCAGGGAGTTTGCCACTATGACCGGTATTCTTATGGCAATGGGTGGCATAGGTACGCTGACCGCGGCTACTCCTCTGGCCTTGCTCAGCACCTGGATTGGTTGGCGCTTGTCTTTTGTGGTTGTTGGGATTGCTACATCAGCGCTTGCCATCTTGGTGTGGTTGTTTGTTCGGGACCGGCCAGCAGATCTGGGTTGGCCCTCACCTTCGGAACAGTCAGCGACAAGTCCGCAAGCTGTCGGGCTGATGGAAGGCATGAAAAAGGTACTCGCATACCCACGATTCTGGCCTGTTGCGATCTGGTTTTTTTTTGACTGTGCTGTATTCTTTTCCTTTGGCGGACTTTGGGGAGGCCCATATTTAATGCAGGTCTACGGGTTGACAAAGGCTCAAACAGGCCAGATCCTCTCCATGCTGGCTATCGGCATGATCGCTGGGAGCCCAATGCTCAGTGTTTTGTCCAACCGAGTTTTCCAAGGGCGAAAACCTGTGCTGGTACTGTCAAGCTTCGTTTTGCTTTGCCTTACTGCTCTTTTGGCTTTCTACACTGATCGACTACCGATTGCAGGCCTTTACCTGATATGTCTTGGTCTCGGCATCTTTTCCAGTGCCGTTGTGGTAATCGGCTTTACGACAACCAAGGAACTGTTTCCCGTGCAGATAGCAGGGACATCCACGGGGTTGGTCAATATTTTTCCTTTTGCCGGTGGGGCCATTTTTCAGCCTCTGTTGGGATATGTCCTGGAAAGCCATGGCCGGGTGGGGGATGCCTTTACTCTGGCTGGTTACGAAAAGACGTTTTTTGTGCTTTTCGTCTGCGGGATCATTGCCTTTGTGGCGAGTCTGTGTCTTCAAGAGACCCTGGCCAAGGAATGAAACTGGTGTCACTTCTAGGAGCCTGTCCGAGAGCGGACGCCTTCCTTGGTCTTGCAAAAAATCTCTCATTCTCGGGCACACTCCTGGATGGACTTCTAAACCGAGTCAGCAATTTCCGGTTAGAAAATTGCTGGGGACATAGAGAAATTCTTTGCATGGTGAAGACGCCACCTCCGAGTCTACCATCTGATTACCAGAAGCGAGTATGGCCTAATGGTCAAGATACTTTCCGCCCTGATCACCTACCTCCTGCTTGCCATCTATTGCCGTGAGCAGCACAGGGCATCCTGTCTCGTCAAAAGGAATATGCGTTTATGCGCAATCATTTGGGTCGTTATGTATTGCCTTTTGAGAACTCGCGTCAATAACCAGTAACCTGCTGTTTTCCCTGAAGGTATTGATCGAAGGTAATCAAATCCTGCTTTAGGAGAAGAGCAAGGTCTTTGAGTTGCTCCTCAGAATCGGCGCTGGGAGCTTCGAGTTGCATCGGGCTGTTGCAGTTCTGATGAGGGATGGCAAGCGGCTCTTGAATGTGGCCCAATCTCAAGCTGGCGAGGCCACCCAGGACGTTTACTTCCACAGTACGATTTTGGAAGCTGGGATCCTTAAGGATATCTTTCAGGTTCTTGCCCTGTTTTTTCACACGCCGCCAGAACAGATACGCCGACCCGACGATAAGACCGCCGCCAATGCTCAGAATCCAGGGCAGGTATGTAAGAAGGCCCCCGGAAAAAAAAGCAATGAAAGCAACACCAATTATCAAGGCAACGTGAAAAAGAAGGACAAAATTTGCCAACATAACGCCACCGAAAATACTACTATCCTGTGACCGCGACCGATTATTCTGGCATGTTTTTTTCATCATTACCCTTTTCGGCATAACATTTCTAACACTTTAGCACGATCTAGAAACCAAGGTCCTTTGGGCCTCAGGCTCGTAGAGCGTGGTCAGAGTCTGAAGACTTTGCCTGCACGAATTGCCCGGGGTGTTCTAGCAGGGAGTTATGGCCGGGGGCCAACCTCGGCGTAAGCGTAGGCGCTGTGGTTGTGAATGCTTTCAAAGTTTTCCGCTTCCACACTGAACCACGTGAACCTGGGATCGCCCATTAACTTCTGGGTAACCTCTCTCACCACATCCTCTACAAACATCGGGCGATTGTAAGCCTGCTCGGTGACATGTTTTTCGTCTTCCCTTTTTAGCAGTGCATAGACATCACTGGAGGCCGAGCTTTCCACCATTTCGATGATTTCCTCAATCCAGAAGAACTCCTTAAATAGCAGGGTCACTGAAACAATGCCTCGCTGATTATGGGCCCCATGCCTGCTTATCTCTTTTGAGCAAGGGCACAGGGTGCATACAGGAACTTTGATGCGAACAAAGAGCTTACGTTCGTTTTCGTTTATTTCTCCTATGTATTCGCAGGTATATTCCATGAGGCTGGCAACACCTGACACAGGGGCTTTTTTCATAACAAAATAGGGGAATGCAATTTCAAGGTTCGCAGCCCGCGCGTCAAGAGTTTTTTTCATTGTCTCAAGCATTTCAAAGAAGGCCTTAAGATTAAGATCACCACAGTATTGGTTCAGGACCTCCACAAATCTGCTCATATGGGTCCCTTTGAAATCGTGAGGTAAATGGACGTACATATTGATCGTGGCCACGGTTGACTGAACCTTGTTGACCCTGTCCAGCACATTGATGGGATAGTTAATCCCCTTGATGCCGACTTTGTTTATGTCAATTTTTCTGCTGTCTTGCTGGCTCTGGACGTCTTTCATTTCTCATGTCCTGATTACGTTCGTTTTTTCCGAATCGAATTCTGTAATACTTCACTCCACTTTGTCATTTGGAACCCCGACGAAGGCGGGGTGAGAAATCTTATCCAACATAGCGTACGGTCACGACATTACAAGATTTCTCCCTACGGTCGAAATGACAGAAAAACGGCTAGAGGTGGGGGTGAACTATTACGTATTACGGAATTCTTAACAAAACCTTCGGGCATGTCAATTAAAATCCAAAAACAGCTTGACGGTCGAAGAGATTCTATGAAAAGATCGGTCGTGATCGCCGGGCGCTCTTTTGATGTCTGTGAAGCTCTGCAACCTATTGACATAATTATTATTTATTCGCCTTCGCCGGAATGCCCTGCAGCGCACCGTCGCCCAAGCTATGGCGCGTCGGCGACTTGCTGCAGGGATGAAAGGCAAGGCGAACTACGGCGAAATTTCGCTTTGATACCCCGCAGCTTGCTGCGGGGAGCTTCATTGGAGAAGCGTTCCTTCCATCTATATGGAATAGTGGAAGTATTGGGTAGGTAATGGGAACCTGGAAAGGAGCAATTTATGGCAGTTAACGTTGTTGAGAAGATCGATGGATTCGTTAGGGTCAAGCACGTCATTGTCAGCGTGTCGAACAAGAGCGGGCTGGAGGACTTCATCCCGTCACTGCTGAAGATCAATCCGGATGTTCGGATATACTCCACGGGCGGGACCTATGGCAGGATTGAGCAGATCCTAGGTGACCGGGCCTCCTCCTGCCTGACTCAGGTAAGCAAATACACTGGCCAGCCGGAGACCCAGGGAGGACTTGTCAAAACCCTTGACTTTAAGATATACCTTGGTCTGCTCACAGAGACCTATAACGACGCCCACCAGCAAGATCTGAAAAGAACCTCTGCAGTTCCCATAGACATGGTGGTGGTGAATCTTTATCCCTTTAAGGAGACTATATCCAGAGAAGGTGTCACGGTGGAAGAGGCCAGGGGCAACATCGATATCGGAGGCCCTTGCATGATCAGGGCCTCGGCCAAGAATTTCATCCGTGTCGCACCCGTGGTAGATCCGGGAGACTACGCAAGGATCTGTTCCGAGATAAAAGCAAATGATGGCAGGCTTTCCCTGGAACTTCGATATGAGCTGGCCAGCAAGGCCTTTGACCACACTGCAGTGTATGACCGCCACATTGCGGATTTTCTGGCAAGCAGACCTTTTGGCGACGTTCACACGTGTTACAAGATTATGGAGGGTTAATACGATGGCTGAAGATCTGAAGAAAATGTACAGGACCATTATGGATGACCACTTTCCGCCAAACATGGAGATCTCCTTTGTGGACGGAGACAGTCGCCAGACCCTTTTCTACGAAAAGGTGACCTGGGTGGTCGATAATGTGCAAAAAGGCCTCAGGTACGGTGAAAATCCGGGCCAGGAGGCCGCGCTCTATAAGCTCGCCAACGGCAACCTGGTCCTTGGCGAGACCCAGACAATTCAGCCTGGACGATATCTGGCATCCGACGTCGAGCTTTTGCAATCGGGTAAGCATCCCGGAAAGACCAACCTTACGGACGCAGACAACTCCCTGAACATCCTGAGATACTTTGTCGACAGGCCGACCGCGGTCATTGTAAAACACAACAACCCGTGCGGCGTGGCGCGAGCTGATTCCCTGGAAGAGGCTTACATCAAAGCCAACATGGCCGATCGCGTGGCCGCCTTTGGCGGCTGTATTGCCCTGAACGAACCGGTGGACAAGGCTACGGCAGAGGCTATCAGCAGGCAGTACGCCGAAGTTGTGGTGGCCCCTGATTTTGAGGAAGGGGTTATGGATATTTTTACCAAGAAGAAAAACCTTCGGATCATAAGAATCTCGAACATGGGCCGTTTACAGTCTTTTGCGGGTGAGCGCGTTGTGGAGTTTAAGAGCCTAATTGACGGCGGCATCATTGCCCAATGGTCTTTTGTGCCCGAGGCCCGGTCCAAAGACGATCTCAGGCTTGCAGAATGCGAGTATAAGGGACATACATATCGCATCAAGAGAGAGCCGAAAGAGCAGGAATATGAAGATATGCTCTTCGGCTGGCTGGTGGAATCAGGGGTGACGTCCAACTCGGTCATATATGTCAAGAACGAGGTCACAGTCGGAATCGGCACGGGTGAACAGGATCGGGTAGGTGTTGCGGAGATCGCCAGAGAGAAGGCGTACCGCAAGCTGGCAGACCGGTACTGTTTTGAGGAGCTGAAGATCCCTTATAATGAGCTTGCGGACGAGGAAAAGAAAAGGGAATTCGATCAGAGAGTAGCTCAAGAAAAGGGCGGGCTGATCGGCGCGGCCATGGTGAGTGACGCCTTTTTTCCCTTCAGAGACGGCGTTGATGTGGGCATCCGCGAAGGAATCTCCGCCGTTGTGCAGCCTGGCGGGTCTGTTAATGATTACCAGTCTATCGAGGCCTGCAATGAGGCCAATGTGACCATGGTATACACGGGCCAGAGAAGCTTCAAACACTGACGGCACTCGAAAAGATCCATCTGCTGCGTTGCGTTTCGTCTAAGAAGATTGTGTTGGAGGTTGGAGGAGCGCTTCGCTTGAGGCTAGAGGCAAAAGAAAAGGTATCGTTGCCTTAACTTTAGATACTTTAGTTCACCCTGGCCCAGACCTTGCTTATAGGGCATGGTAGGCTGATTCGGGCACGTAGCGTCCCATAGGCTTTGCAGGCTGATCTGAGCACATCGCGCCAGGGCGGGCTTTAGGCATTTTAGTTCACTTCTAGTGTCTCCATGATCTCTTGCATTGACGATCACCTGTCTGCCCTCTATCGCCTGAGGCGTTTCGGGATTAAGCTTGGGCTGGCCACGATATCTCGCCTTATGAGGGGTCTCGGGAATCCTCAGGATGGTTATTCGTGTATCCACGTGGCAGGCACAAACGGCAAGGGTTCTGTTGCGGCGCTCCTGTCTTCGGTCCTTGCCTGTGCAGGGTACAGGGTAGGTCTCTATACTTCCCCTCATCTTGTTCGATTCAATGAACGCATTCAGGTCAACGGACATCCCGTATCTGACGGGGATGTCGCAGAGGCTGCCGAAGCGGTTCAAAGAATCTACACACAGGCAGATCCACCGACCTTTTTTGAATGCGCCACCGCCATGGCCCTTTACCACTTTGCCTTAAAAAAAGTGGATTGGGCCGTTCTTGAAACCGGCATGGGCGGCCGATACGATGCCACCAATGTAGTGCACCCCGAAGTTTGCATCATTACCAATATCAGCATGGAACACACCGAATACCTCGGAAAGACTCTGGCCAGGATAGCCTCCGAAAAGGCGGGCATAATAAAGGCGGGCGCCGGTGTTGTGACAGGAGCGCGCCAGAAGAGCGCCCTGAAGGTGATCGAGCAAAGAGCTTCAGAAAAGGGCGTGCCATTGCTAAGGCTTGGGAAAGAGATCAGGGTCCGTAAAGGCCAGGATGGTTTTTTTACCTACCGGAGTACAAAACGGGTGCTGACACGAGTCAAAGTGGGACTTTTCGGAGAGCACCAGATCTTAAATGGCGCCCTTGTCCTGGGGACCCTGGAACTCCTTATGGAAAAGGGCCTGAAAGTTCCTGATGACGCCATCTACACCGGACTTGCTGAGGTCTGCTGGCCCGGGCGTCTTGAGGTAGTGTCAGATTATCCTCTCGTCCTTTTGGATGGCGCCCACAATCCGTCTGCTGTGAGAGTCCTCAGAAGATTCCTGGAAAACGGCGCAGGGTCACGGAGGTTGATGTTGGTGGTAGGTATTCTGAAGGACAAGGCATGGAAGCCCATGTTGCGAGACCTTGCTGCTGTTGCCAACCGTATGATCCTTGCCAGACCACAGTACGAGCGTGCTGCAGACCCCCACGAACTGGCATCCTTCTTACGCCCTCTCAAAAAGGATGTTGTCGTTATTCCGCATCTGCCAGATGCCATATCACTTGCCATGGATGAGGCCGCCCCCGGAGATGTTGTGTGCATTACCGGTTCTCTTTATACGGCAGGCGAGGCCAGGGCAATCTTGACGGCTTGCTAAGAGCTCGCTCAAAAATAACTTCACATTTTGATGCGCCGACCTGCCTGCCGGCAGGCAGGTCCATCCCCCCTGGCTGCGTTGCTCGTCGGTTAAATAGCTTGCTATTCGCCCTCCTCGCGCCTTGCCATGCGTGCGCCTCGACTCCTGAAAATGCA